>CALDQK010000282.1 GCA_937911525.1 uncultured bacterium | reverse complement strand
GGAGCTGCCGATCGGAACCTGGCGGCTGGCGGAGCTGGTTCGAGCTCGGCGGCTGGCGGAGCTGCCCGGCCCCCGGGGGCTCGCGACGCCCCGCGCCGCTGCCCGGGGGTTGGCGCCGCCCGCCGGCCTCGGCGCCGCGGTAGCGATCCGAGCCGCGGCGCTCTCGACCGGGAGGGGCGGGCACGCTGCGGGTCTGCCGATCGGAAGCTGGCGAGGCGCGGCGCTGCGGGCGAGGGCGCGCGCGAGAGGTCGTCCCGCGCGCGTGCTGGCGCTCGTTCGGGCCCGAGCCTGGACGCCTCGGAGCGCTGCCCGAGGAGTCGACCTGGCGCTGCAAGGCGCTCTTGCGGCGACCGAGGTCGGGCGGCGCCAAGCGCGGATCCCGGAAGCGCTCCAGGACCACGAGGGCCTGGGACTCTTCGCCCAGGGCCGCCAGGCTCTCAGCGTAGCGCAGGGTCGGGCCGACCTCCTCCAAGGTCTCGACCCGCTCGGGGAGCGCCGCCTGGTAGCCCCGTTTGGCCAGGCCGTGCCGGCCGGCCGCGTGGTGCAGCTCGCCGACCAGGAGCTGTGCTTCCTCCCAGGCCGGGTCACCTCGCTGGACCCGGCTGAGCAGGTCGAGCGCTTCGTCGTCGAGGCCCAGCGCGCGCAGGGACTCCGCGGCCTCCAGATAGCGGCCCAAGCGCCCCAGGGCGTCCGCGCGCTTGCGATGCAGCCCACCCTTGCGGGCGGCCTCGGCGGCCCGGTCGAGCTGGCCGATCGCCAGATAGAGCTCGACGGCGCGCTCGTAGTCGTGGGCCTCGTCGAAGAGGTAGGCCGCGAGCTCGCGGTTGCCGACGCGCTCGGCGCAGAGGGCGCCCTCCGAGTGGCGGTTCGCGCGCGCGAAGTACTGCGCGGCCAAGGCGTACTCGTTGAGGTCGCGCGCCAGCTCAGCCGCGCCGGCGTGGTCGCCGAGGCGGACGAGGAGCGGCAGCCCCGCCACGTCGCGCAGCTTCGTGTAGAGCCGGGCCGCCTCCTCGGCGCGAGCCTGCTGAGCGGTCGTCAGCGAGCCCTTGCGCGGCAGCGAGCGGCTCAGGCAGCGCGCGCGGCCCCGCTCGTCGTCGATCCGCCGGTAGAGGTCGCCCGCCGTGTCGAGCTCCCCCGACTCCTCGTACCAGCGCGCCGCGGCGCCCCAGTCCTCGCGCTCGAGCTGGAGGCCGGCGATCCGCCCAGCCAGGTCTCGCCGCGCCGTCTCGGGGTCCTCGCCCTCCTCGAGGGTGAACTGCTCCGCCGCGTAGGCCGCCTCGAGGGCTTGCGCGGCGTCGTCGATCCGATCCGCGCGCTCGAGGGTCAGCGCCGCCTCGAGGGGACGCCCCCGCCGCATCTGCGCCTCGGCGGCGTCGTCGACCATGCCCTCCGCCAGGAGCGCCGCGATCGCCTCGTCCGAGGTGTCCCCCAAGCGCGCGGCGTTGAGCACCGCGCGCTTGGTGCCCACGCGCCGGTAGGCCTCGGCCGCCTCCTCGAAGTGGCCCCCCTGCACCAGGCTCTCGGCCGCGTGCTCGAGGAAGCCAGCCCGCTCAAAGACCTCCGCGGCCTCGAGGAAGCGCTCGTGCTCGCGCAGGAGGTTCGCCGCGCTCAGGCGCGCGTTGGCGGCCTCGAGCAGCTCGGCGGCCTCTACGACCTCTCCCAAGGCCAGGCGCCGCTTCGCCCGCAGGCGAGCGACCAGCGCGCCCACCAGGCCGACCCCGCGCAGGCGAACCAGGACCCGGTCGCCGAACACGACCGCCGCCAGGGGCAGCGAGAGCCAGATCACGGCCTCCACCTGGTCGCGCAGCCAGCTGAGCAGCTCGGAGGTGCCCAGCAGGTCACCGCCGCGGGCGCGCTCGGAGAGGTCGACCAGGTAGAGGATCGCGAAGGAGAGCACCGCGAGGGCGAACACGTCCGCCAGCCGGCTGGGGCGCGGCGGCGGGAGCGGATGGACTGGCGAGGTCGGGGCCGTGGGCTTGGGCGGCGGCACGATCCGGTCGGCGAGCTCGCCGCTGGCGGCCAAGCGGCCCGAGGCGGAGCCGAAGCGGCTGCTCCCCGAGCTGCTCGGAGAGCCCCAGCGCCCGGTCGGGGTCAGCTGCTTGGTCGGCTCGAGGTTGAACAGGTCCTTGTTGCTCTCGCTGCCGCCGTCGCTGTCGCTCTCCTCCATGGCCGCTTCGCGCGCGAAGGTCGGCAGGTTGGCGTCGAGGTCGAGGACCGCGCTGGGCAGCTCGGCGAGGAACTCCAGCGCGGCGCGCGCGTCTGGGCGCTCCTCCAGCTCCTTGGCCATGAAGACCTTGATCGCCTCCCCCAGGGCGACCGGGGCGTCGGAGACCTCGGCGCAGAGGTCGGGCACGGGCTCCTGCAGGTGTCGGCGCAGGACCGCAAACGAGCTGCCTCCCTGGTAGGGGGGGCGCCCCGAGACGAGGTGGAAGAGCACGGCGCCGACCGCGTAGACGTCGACCTTGGGCCCCACGTCCTGGCCCCGAGCCTGCTCGGGGGCCATGTAGTAGGGCGTGCCGACCACCGCCCCCGTCGCGGTCACGTCCAGGTCCTGGGAGTCGCCGCGGGCCAGGTTGAAGTCGGCCAGCTTGACCGCCCCCGCGTGGTCGAGCAGGACGTTGCTCGGCTTGACGTCGCGGTGCACGATCCCAGCCTCGTGACACGCGGCCAGCCCCTCGAGCAGCGCCCGCCCGACCCCGACCGCCTCGGCCACCGTCAGCCGGCCGCGCTCGCGCAGGACCCGGTCCAGCGAGCCCCCGTCGAGGAACTCGAGCAGCAGGTAGAGGTAGTCGTCGTGCTCGCCCGAGCCGATACAGCGCACCACGTGGGGGTGGTCGAGCTCCTGCAGGAGCTGCGCCTCGCGGCGGAAGCGGATCACGCTGTGCTCGGAGACCCGCTCGGGGCGAATCACCTTCAGCGCGGCGCGCTCTTCGCCGCGGCGGGCCTCGTAGACCGTCCCCGTGGCGCCCTGTCCGGAGCGCAGCACCACCTCCCAACCGTCGACGGTCGTGCCCAGGAGCTCCACGCGCCTATCCTACCGACGCGTCAGCGCTTAGGGCCAACCAACGAGCGAGGGCGAGAGCGCTCGCTCTCGCCCCCCCCTGCCCAGTCGCCTGCCCAGTCGCCTGCCCAGTCGCCTGCCCAGTCGCCTGCCCGGTCGCCTGAGCGGAAGCGCTACTCGCCGCCCTGCTGCTCCTGCTCGGCCTTCTTCTTGGCGGCGGCGCGCATGGCGGCCCGACGCTCGGCGACCGACTTGAAGACGTGCTTGAAGAGCTCGTCGAGCTTGGTCTCGGCGTAGATCGGGTAGTCCTTGTAGCGCACGAGCTGGCGCGGGTTGACCGGGAAGAAGATCGAGTAGCCGCACCAGGTCTCGGCGCCCTTGTTCTGGCTGGGCGAGACGCGGTGGCTGGTGATCAGCTTGCCGTGGTAGCTCTTGAGCGCCTCGACCGGGCCCTTGTCCAGGCCGTTGGCGTCGTAGAGCTGCTCGAAGAGCGCCAGCCCGTCGAAGAAGATCTCGCGCTTGCTGAAGTCGAAGCAGGGCTTGAGGCTCCGGCCCAGGGCCGGCAGCTTGAGCGAGCTGACCGCCAGCAGGGGCTCCACGACCGCGTTGATCTCCTTGGGCAGGTTCGCCAGCTCGGCGCTGCTCATCGTCGTGTAGGTCGTGAACATGTTGGGCGTCTCGTCCTTGGTGATCTGCTTCGCGAGCGCTTCACCGTCGATCGAGAGGTTCTGGCAGAGGTGGTTCAGGGCCTTGGTGTAGTAGTAGTTCGGCGCGCCGACGACGGTCTGGCTGCCCATCACGAACTTGCCGGCGGGCGCCATGCAGTGGTAGTTCTCGAGCGAGCCCTTGCCGCACTGCTGGTAGAAGACGAGCTCGACCTCGCCCGCGGCCGCCTTGACCTGCGTGCGCCAGTTGGTGATCACCTTGGCCACCTTGGGCGGGTAGAGCCAGCGCTGGCCGCCGTCGCGGGGCTTGTCGTCGACCGACATCTGGCCGAGCCCGCCGCCGTGGTTGAGGAACACCACGCCGTACTTCTTGGCGCGGAAGTTCTTGCGGATCCAGTCCAGCTCGCTCGCGAGGACCTCCTCCTCGGCGCTGCCCTCCTCGCTCAGCTGCGTCATCTCGGGC
>CALDQK010000281.1 GCA_937911525.1 uncultured bacterium | reverse complement strand
GGCGGCGGAGGAGGGGGGCTGGGGAGCGCGCGAGCCAGAGCTGCGCGCCCTGGTCGAGCGAGCGCCCGAGCTGGGGCTGGCCTGGTACTTCCACACCAACGCGCTGCGGGAGTCCCTCGCGCCGGAGGCCAAGCGGGGAGCTCGCGACGCGCTGGCCTCCGTGGTCGAGCGGGGGGTTCTGGGGGTGAGCCGCAACCCGCGCGATCCGCTCTGCCTGGCCAACGCCGCGATCGCGCTGCTCACGCCGCAGGGTGGGGGCAACGAGGCGGGGCGGCTCGAGGTGGCGCTGCGCCACCTCGAGCGCCTCGAGACCGCGGGGGCGCGGGACCTCGAGGTGTGCCGGCGCGCGACCGACGCCCTCGAGTTCGCCTGGCGAATCGTGCGCCAGGCCACGGGGAAGCTGCTCGGCCCCCAGGTCAAGAGCGCGGACGTGTTCCGCGTGTTGAACGACGGAGCGGCCCAGCGCGAGGCGCGAGGCAGGCTCCCTGCGAAGGCGCGCCGGCAGCTGGAGCAGGCGCTCGGGCTCTCGCTCCGCACGCGGAGGCTCATGGAGCACTTCTCGCGGGGGCTGGCCGAGCGCTTTCCCGCTTGCGCTTCGGCCTACGCCTACGAGATCGGGGCTCTCTACGCCCAGGGCCGCTACGACGAGGCGCTGCAGCTCTGCCTGCGCCAGGTCGAGCTGTGGCCGGGCAGCGACTACGCGCGCAAGCGGGCGATCAGCCTGGCGCGCCTCGCCGGGAAGCCCGAGCTCTCGCAGCGACTCGACCAGGAGCGCGAGCGGTGGCGGAGCGAGCTGCGCCCAGCGCTGGCGCAGCGCCGGCGGGAGGCCGCCGCCTCGTGGCGCGGCGGCCGCAACGAGGAGGCCCTGCGGGCGCTGGAGGGCGCGGAGTGGATCGAGCTGCGCTGCCTGCGGGCCTGGGTGTTGCACGACCTGCACCGGCTGCGCGAGAGCGAGGCCTTGGCCAAGGCGGCGATCGACGAGGACGCGCGCCACCCCGAGGCGGCTGCCCTGATCGCGGTCCACTACGCGCAGCACAACGACTTCCCCCGCTTCGCGTCGGCCCTCGAGCGCGCGCGCGCGTTCGGGGCGGGAGCGCAGACCCTGGCCCGCGCCGAGGCCTGGGGCGCCCACCTGCGCGCGCTGCACGACCTCCCCGGCGGCGAGGAGGACACGCGCGCGCTGGCGCGCCTGCGCAGCCTGGACCCCGGCTACCAGTATGGGGCGCTGCTCGCGCTGCGCGATCGCGTGCGGCGGGCGGGCTGGGGCGAGGGCGAGGCCGCCGAGCTGACCCGGCTCTGCGAGGAGGCGCCGGCCCTGGGCGAGGTGTGGCTCCTGGCCGTGGAGCGCGCGGAGCGCGAGGGCTCGGCGGACGCGGCCCTGGCCCAGGCCCAGGCCGGGATCGCGGCGAGCCAGAGCCCCTTCCCGCGGGTTGCCTTGGGGCTGCACTTCTCGCTCCAGGGCCAGGCCCGCGAGGCGCTCGATCAGCTCGAGCAGGCGGCCGCGACGGGCTGCGACAGCCTGGCCTTCCGAGCCCAGGCCGCCCGCGTCGCGCACGGCGTGATGCGCGCCCTGGGCGAACAAGAGCAGCGCTTCTTGCAGGCAGCCGAGGCCAAGGACGCCGGTGAGCTCGAGCGCTGGCTGGATAAGACGCCGAACGCGCGCCGGGTCCTGGCGGACCTTCGCGCGCTGCGCATGCGCGCGATCGCGCTGGGGAGCTCGCTGACCGAGCGCTTCCAGCGCTCCTTCCCCGACAGCCGCTCGGCCTTGCTGGCCCGGGTCGACGCGCTGCTCGACGCCCACGGCGCGGACGACCTCGAGGTCGCGCGGCGGCTGAACGGCTACCTGCAGCAGCGCTGGCGCGAGCACGCGCCGGTCTACCTCCAGGCGCAGGAGGTGGCCCGCGCGCTCGGCGACGCAGGGGCCGCCGAGGCTGCGCGGGAGCGCTACCGGGCGCTGACCCGCTGAGCTCTGACCCCCGCGGGGGGGCGGGCGCTATGCTCGCAGTCCTATGAGCCTCCCCAGCGCGATCGGCGGTTATCCGGTGCTCAGCGAGCTCGGGCGCGGCGGCATGGGTGTCGTCTACCGGGCGCGCGAGCCGCGCCTCCAGACCGACGTCGCGATCAAGGTCGTGCTGGGCGCGCTGACGCCCGACGCGCGGGCGCGCTTCGAGCGCGAGGCGCGGGCCTGCGCGCAGCTGCGCCACCCCAACCTGGTTCGCGTCGTGGCCCTGGGCGAGGAGCAGGGCCACCCCTTACTGGTCATGGACTACGTCGCGGGCGAGTCCCTGGCGGAGCGGCTGAAGCGGGGGCCGCTCCCGGCGCGCGAGGCGGTCGAGCTCATGGTGCGGCTCACCCGGGGGGTCGCCCACGCCCACCAGCAGGGGATCCTGCACCGGGACATCAAGCCAGAGAACGTGCTCGTCGCGCGCGGCGAGCCGCTCCTGACCGACTTCGGCCTGGCCCACGTGGGTGAGAGCCACCTGACCCAGACGGGGCAGATCCTCGGCACCCCAGCCTTCATGGCGCCCGAGCAGGCCAACGGCGAGCGAGTCGACGCTCGGGCCGACGTCTACGCCCTGGGCGCGACCCTCTACGCGCTCCTCTCCGGCCGGCCGCCCTTCCGCGGCGAGACGCTGCTGAAGGTCCTGAGCGCCGTGCTCGACAAGGCGCCCGCGCGGCTGAGCGAGGTCGAGGAGGTCGACGCGGAGCTCGAGGCCCTCGTCCTGCGCTGCTTGGCCAAGGAGCCCGCCGAGCGTCCCGCCAGCGCCGAG
>CALDQK010000280.1 GCA_937911525.1 uncultured bacterium | reverse complement strand
TCCTCGGCGAAGGCGGCCAGGACGCCGTCTGCGCCCTCGAGCCGGCAGTTGAAGTCGCCCGCGACCACCAGCGCCTGGGCCGGGTTCTCGCGCTCGGCGAGGCGTTCGCTCAGCTGCGCGAGCTGGAGCGCGCGCTCCGAGTCGCGCTTGAAGTCGAGGTGGAGCGAGACCACGTCGACGGCGCCCTGCGGGGTGGCGATTCGGGTCCGCACGTAGCCCTTGGTGTCGAGGGCGTTGAGCGAGAAGGCGTGGCTGTGCTCGGCCTCGATCGGGTAGCGGCTGAGGATCCCCGTCCCGTAGGCCAGCTTGGCTCGCTTGAGGTGCAGGCCGTGGAAGGCGTGCGGCAGCTCGGTCCGCTCCTGAAGGAAGGCCAGGTGGTCGAAGCCGCCGCTCCAGGCCGAGGGGGCGTCGAGCTCCTGCAGCGCGACCACGTCGGCGTCGCTCTGGCGGATCAGCTCTGCGATCGCCTCGAGGTTGCGCTCGATGTGCGTGCGGCGGGTCAGGAGCTGGTGAAAGGAGGTCCCGCGTCCGTGAGCCACGTTGAGCGAGAGCACGCGCAAGGCGCGCCTCTGACGCTGGGGGGCGGCGTCGGCGGGGACCGCGGGGCGCTTGTAGAGAGGGTCTATGACGGCCACGGTGAGTCCGAGCAGGGGGGCGAGCAAGACCACCCCCCCAATGGCCATGGCGCGGCCAGCGCGGCGGGGGCGTGGGGGGACGACGTCCGACGAATCCATGCCCCTAGGTTACGCAGCGAACGCGCCTTGGGCGAGCGACGCGGTCAACGCGCCGGGCGGAGGGGGTCGGCCCCGCCGAGGGCCCAGGGGAGGACCTCCTGCTCGAGGGCCGCGAGCAAGCGGGCGCCGGCGTCGGGGTGCAGGGCGTCGTAGCCGACGCGGACGGCCCCGACCGGGTCGGCCTGGGCCGCGCAGAGCAAGGTCCGCACGGCGGTCAGGGCGGCGCGGGCGCGCCAGCTCTCGGCGCGCAGGAAGGTCACCTCCTCGCACTCGGCCCAGGCGCGCTCCAGAGAGGCCCCGCGGGCCGCGCTCGGCTCGCGGCACCAGGCCTCGAGGACTCCCAGGAGCTGGCCAGGGCGCGGATCGAGCCGCGGTCGGCCGCGGGAGCCGGGGTTGCGCCAGCGGGGCTTGAGCCGCTCGCTGTGCCGCTCCCACTCGGGCAGGAGCTGTCGGGCCAGCGCCAGGCCGCAGCGCCGGCCGACCTCGGCGCCCCAGCCGGCCAGGGGCGCGGCCCAACCGATCGCCTCGCCCACCGTGGCGTTCCCGAGCAGCTCTCCGCGCCGGCTCCCGCTCAGCTCCAGGGCGGCGGGGTCGCCGAGGTAGGCCGCCAGCGCGAGCTGCCCCTCGCTGAGGCCAGCGCGGCGGCGCGCGACGAGGAGCTCGAGCGCGTCCTCGAGGGAGCCGCTGCGCTCGGCGCGTCGCTCCAGCTCGCGGAGCCGACCGTCGCTCACGCGCCTACTGACCGCGGGGCGCGATGGCGGGCCCCAGCGCCTTCCAGAGCCCGGCCGGATCGGGCCCGCTCGCGCCGACCTGCTTGACGAAGGGCGCGAGCATTCCGAAGGGCATCTGCTCGAAGTCCTTGGGCCGCACGGCGCGCCACAGCTCCGCCGTCCCCCAGCGCGCGAGGGAGGGCAGCGCGGCAGGGATCCCGCCCAGTCCTCGTTGCCCCCGGAGCACCAGCTGCAGCCCACGCCGCGAGCCGCCGCTGGCCGGCAGGCGGACCAGGAGGTCGCTGGCGGCGCGCTGGACACCGGGGCTCTGGCTGTTGCGGGCCAGGGCGGTCAGGCGCCCCTCCAGGGCCGGGTCTGCGCGCAGGAGCAGGTCGAGCAGGGCGAGGCGCTGCTCCCAGCTGAGCGCGCTGGCGGCGGCGCGGCGGAGGGCCTCGGCGGCCGCGGGCGTGGCGGCG
>CALDQK010000279.1 GCA_937911525.1 uncultured bacterium | reverse complement strand
CCCGCATCACCGTGGCGGCCAGGCTCAGGAGCGAGTCGCCCTCGAAGGGGAGGCTCCCGGTCAAGGCCTCGTAGAGGATCACTCCCAGGGCCCACACGTCGGTGTGAGGGCCGCTGCCGGCGCGATCCCCCGAGATCAGCTCGGGCGCCATGTAGGAGGGGGTGCCGACCATCACCCCGCTGCGGGTCAGGCGGTCCAGGTCACGCCCCGAGGCCAAGCCGAAGTCGGCCACGCGCGGCTCGCCCTGCGGCGTGACCAGCACGTTCTCGGGCTTGAGGTCGCGGTGGATCACGCTCCGCTCGTGGGCGAAGGCCACGGCCTCGACGACCTTCGCCAGCAGCTCGATCCGCTCCCGCAGCGGCAACCCGGGCAAGACGTCGCCCAGGGTGCGGGCGTCGGGGACCAGCTCGTAGGCCAGGTAGGGCTGGCCCTCCAACTCGCCGCCGCTGTGGACGGTCACGATCCCCGGGTGGCGGAGCGCGGCCGTCAGCTCGCCCTCGCGCTTGAAGCGCTCGAGGGTCACCCCGCGCGCCTCCTGCGAGAGCAGCTTCAGCGCGACCCAGCGCTCGGCCGCGATGTCGTAGGCCCGATACACGACGCCATGCCGCCCCGCCCCAGGGTCGACACGATCCGGTAGCGCCCGCCGAACACGCTCCCCTCCCTGGGCGGGGAGGAGCTCCTGCCGAGGCCCAGGCGCCGGGCCGCCTCTTCCCGCCGCTCGGAGGGGACTCCGTCTCCAAAGGACCAATCCATTCGGCGCCCATTGTGTCCGCTCGCGCGTGGGTCCGCGAGCGGTCACCATGGGGCAGTGAAGTCCATTGGCGGATTCGTGCTGGGCCCTCGCCTCGGCGCTGGCGGGATGGGCGAGGTGTTTCGCGCCCGCGACCCCCGCAGCGGGCGGGAGGTGGCGCTCAAGCTGGTGCCCCTCAGCGGGGGGGCCGAGGAGACGCTCCGCTTCCAGCGCGAGGCAGAGGTCGTCGCCCAGCTCAACCACCCCGGGATCGTGACCGTGCACGGCGCCGGGATCGAAGGCAGCACCGCCTGGCTGGCCTGCGAGCTGGTCGAGGGAGCTCGGCCCCTGGACGAGGCCGCGGCTCCCCTCCCCTTGCCCGAGCGCGTCGCGCTCCTGGCCCAGGCCGCCGACGCGCTGGCCTTCGCCCACCAGCGCGGGATCGTGCACCGGGACGTGAAGCCGGAGAACCTGCTCGTCGACCCCGCTGGGCGGGTCCGCGTGATCGACTTCGGCCTGGCCCGGCCCCAGGACGCCCAGAGCCTGACGGCCACGGGCGCGCTGCTGGGCACTCCCTACGCGATGGCCCCCGAGCAGGCCTACGGCGAGGGGATCAGCCCCGCGACCGACGTGTGGGCCCTGGGCGTCACGCTCTACATCCTCCTCACGGGGCAGCGGCCCTTCACCGCCACGGCGACGCTGCAGCTCCTCAGCCAGATCAGCCAGGAGGACCCGACGCCCCCGCGCTCCCTGGCCAAGGAGGTGTCTCCGGCGCTCGACGCCCTGACCCTGAGGGCCCTCGCGCGCGACCCGCGCGGGCGACCGCCAGACGCGGCGGCCTTCGCGGCGGAGCTGCGCGCGGCGCTGAGCGACCCCGGACGGACGCCGCGCTGGCCGGCGCTGGCCCTCGCCTCCGCGCTCCTGCTCCTGGCGGGAGCGGGGATCGCCCTGGCCTCGGCCAGTCGACGCGCGAGCGCGTCTCCGAGCGCGATCCCGAGCGTCGCGCAGGCTCTCCCCAGCCCCTCGACCAGCCCTCCGCCCGCCGAGCTCACCCCCGGCTCGGTCCTGACCAAGCAGGAGCGAAGCGCCCTCGCTGAGCGCGCCGCGCGAGCCAGCGCGCTGATCGCCCAGGGGTCCACGGCGAACCTGGCGCAGGCGGAGCAGCTGCTCGCGGGCGTCGAGGTAGACCTGGCCCGCGCTCCGCTCTCGCCGCCCTGGCGCGCGGCCCTGCTCGAGCTGGCCAGCAAGCTCGGCTACGGGGAGGGCGCCCGAGGGGTCGAGCTCGAACCCGCCGCCCTGATCGGGCTGGGCCACGCGATCCGCAGCGAGCGGGAGGGCGAGCCGCGCCTCGCCGAGGCCTGCTTTCGCTGGTTCCGGGTCTACGCCGAGACCTCCCAGCCCCGGGACCTGGAGGAGGCCCTGCTCGAGCTCGCCCGCAGCCTGCGTCGCTCCGGGCGTTCGAGCGAGGCGGTCCAGGTCTACGAGGAGGCCATCGCGCTGCCCGCGCGCCCCCCGGCCCCCCCGTGGGAGCTGGCCCAATACGAGCGCGAGCTCCAGCGCGCCGCGCGTGAGCCTGCCCTGGTGGAGGAGGCGGTGCGGCGAGGCAACGCCGAGGCGCTCGCTCGCTGGGGCGAGCTCCTCTTCCCCGTCGCCAAGGACGAGCTCGTCGACGACATGGGCCCCGCCGAGCTGATCGCCTCACCCGCGGAGGGGCGCCTGCGCGGCGCGCTCGAGACCCTCGCTGCCTGGCGAGCGCGCGACCCCCTGGCCTGGGCCAAGGGACCGGCGCCGATCCTCGACCAGGCCCTGCGCGGGATCCAGTTCCTCCAAGCCGGACGATCCCGCGAGGCGCGCCAGGCGATCCTGCGCGGCCTCGACCAGGAGCAGGCGGCGCGCCACCTGGTGTGGCGCCGGGCCGTCCAGCGGCTGGCCGCGTCCATGGAGCACGACCCGATCAACCTGTGCGTGCTCGAGCAGCACGAGCAGCCCGAGATCTGGCACGACGTCGGCCAGGCGGCTTGGAGGAGCGGCGAGCCCTACCTGGCCACAGCGCTGCTCTCGATCGCCAAGCGTCTCCACGAAGAGGGGCTGCGCAACCGCTTCATCGGCATGACCTGCGTGGTCCTGGCCCGGACCCTGATCAACAAGGTCGACCCCCCCGACCTCGCGCGGGGGCTCCGGGTCCTCGACTACGGCCTGGCTCAGGAGCTCAACGCCCAGCGACGCGCGCAGCTGCTCTACCTGCGCTGCCTCGCGCGCTCCCGGCAGGGCGCCGCGCATCCCGAGCTCGTCGCCGACCTCGACCTCTCCGCCGGCGCAGGACACCCCTGGGCGATGCTCCTCGACGCCCGCCTGCGCCTCGAGGTCCGCCCCGAGGAGGACGCGGCCGCGCGGGCCAACCTCCAACGCGCCAAGGAGCGCGCGCTCGCGAGCCGCGAGATCTTCCTCAGCCGGCGCGGGGGCAAGCGCCAATGGCAGGAGGCTCAGGGACCCGAGACCCTGAGCGAGATCCTGCGGCGGCTCAGTGAGCGAGGGGAGCCGGACGGCCAGTGACCGCGCTGGTCGTGACGCCCTTGCGCTGACAGCGCCCGCAGATCCCGTAGATCTGGTGGGTGTGCGAGACCATCCGGAAGTCGAAGCGGGCCGCGACCTGCTCCTGCTGCTGCTCGATCACCTCGTTGTGGAACTCGAGGACCGTGTCGCAGTTGATGCAGATCAGGTGGTCGTGGTGCGCCTTGCCGCGCGCCGCCCGCTCGTAGACCTGGTGTCCGCGCTCGAAGTCATGGGTGTCGAGCAGGTGCGCGTCGACGAGCAGCGCCAGGGTCCGATAAACGGTCGCCTTGCTGATCCGCTGCTTGTCCGCCCGGAGCATCTCGAACAGCTCCTCGGCGGAGAAGTGCTTGTCGACGTCGAGGGCCCGCTCCAGGATCGTCAGCCGCTGCTGCGTCAGCTTGAGGCCGCGGTCCTTCAGGAAGCCGCGGAAATACTCCATGTCTTCGGCGAGTGAGCTCACGCGGCAGAGGTTACGTGATCCGCTGGGAGGTGACCAGGGGCCGCCCCCTGCCCGCGATCATTGGCGCAGCGCCTGCAAACGAGCCTTCACCTGCTCGACGCGGGCCGCTTGGTCGGCCTGATCGGCGGCGAGCCGGAGGAACTCCTCGTAGGCCTTGGCGGCGCGGGCGCCCTCGTGCAGGCCCTCGAGCGCGAGCCCCAGCCCGAGGTAGCTCGACGCCGG
>CALDQK010000278.1 GCA_937911525.1 uncultured bacterium | reverse complement strand
GGCGCTGGACAGGCCCGGGCGCCCGCGGCGCCGCCGCGGCTTGGCCTCGCCCGCCTGCTCCCGGGCCTGCTCCCGCGCCGCTCGCGCCAGCTGCTTGCGCCAGCGGCGCCACTGGGCCAGGTCGACCACCTGTCTCCAGGCGCCGGCTCCGTCGAGCGCGAGCAGGCTGTCGCAGAGGCGGCTGAGGAAGTAGCGGTCATGAGTCACGACCACCAGCGCCCCGGGGAAGGACTCCAGGCTCTCCTCGAGCACCGCGCGGGTCTGGAGGTCGAGGTCGTTGGTCGGCTCGTCGAGCAGGAGCAGGTCCGCCGGCTGGCGGATCAGCTCCGCGATCAGGACCCGGGCTCGCTCGCCGCCCGAGAGGCCCTCGACCTTCATGTCGAGGCGGTCCGCGTCCAGCTGGAAGCGCTTGGCCCAGGCGCTGACGTGCACCGGCTTGCCCTGGTAGACGATCGTGTCGCCTTCCGGGCAGAGGGCGCGGTGGAGGGTCGTCTCGGGGCTGAGCTTGTCCCGGTCCTGGTGGAACACGACGGTCCGCAGCTGGTGAGCGCGCTTGATCTTGCCCGCGCTGGGTTCGGCCTCTCCCGCCAGGACGCGGAGCAGGCTCGACTTCCCGCAGCCGTTGTCGCCGACCAGGCCCAGCGCGTCGCCCGGCTGGAGCTCGAGGTCCAGCCCGGAGATCAGGGTCTTGCCGCCCCGCTCGACCCCGAGCCCCTTCGCCGTCAGCAGGGCCTTGGTCCGCCGGCCGCTGCCGGTGAAGCCCAGCTCGACCGCGCCCCCGGCTCGGTTGCGCGACTGGATCTCGGTGAGGTCGCTCCCCAGCTGGCCCGCGCGATCGATGCGGTCCTTCTTCTTGGTCCCTCGCCCGCGAGGCCCGCGGCGCAGCCACTCCAGCTCGCGGCGCATGGCGTTGGCCAGCGCGCGCTCCTGCTTTTGCTGGCTGGCCAGCACCTCCTCGCGCCGCTCGAGGAACTGGCTGTAGGGCCCCTCCACCCGGAAGAAGCCCTCCGCGAAGCGGCGCCCGATCTCGATCACCTGCCGGGTCACGTGCTCGAGCAGGAAGCGGTCGTGGGTCACGACCAGGACCGCGAAGCGAGACTTGAGCAGGATCCCCTCCAGCCACTCGATCCCGCTCAGGTCGAGGTGGTTGGTCGGCTCGTCCATGAGGACCACGTCGGGGTCCTGCACGAGGACCTTCGCGATCGCCAGCCGCTTGCGCCAGCCGCCCGAGAGCTGGCCGGCGGGCTGGGCGAGGTCCGTGAAGCCGACCTTGCCGAGGACGATCCGGGCGTTGACCAGGCGCGTCTGCTCGTCGCCGCCTTCGGCCACCTCGGCCACCACGGACTCGACGCTGGCCTCGGGCGGGAAGCGCTCCTCCTGGGGCAGGTAGGCCAGCTTGGTCCCGCGGGCGAGGGCCACGTCCCCCCGGTCGGGGCTGAGCTCGCCGGCCAGGAGGCGCAGCAGGGTCGACTTCCCCGAGCCGTTGGAGCCGATCAGGCCGATCCGCTCACCCGCTTGGATCGAGAAGGTCAGGCCTTCGAAGAGGGGGTCCCCTTCGTAGGCGTAGGTCAGGTCACGGCAGCTGAGCAAACTCACGAGGGGCGGAGTATAGGCGCCGCTCGGCCTCGCGCCGCGCGAGAGCGTCGCTCGGCTACCTGAGCGCCGCCACGAGGGAGAGCCCCGCCAGGACGAGGTAGACCACCGTCTGGAACCAGAAGGCCAGGGGCTGATCCTCGCGGCGGACGACTCGGCCCAGCAATCCGCCCTTGGCCCAGACTCGACCGGTGGCGATCGCGTAACCGGCGAGCCCCAGGCAGAACACGCCCAAGCAGAGGAAGATCATGCGCTCACCCTACAGAGGCTGGACCCAGCTAAGCGGCGAGGCGCGCGGGGACGCCTGCGGTCAGCAAGCGGTGGCGCAGCTTGGTCAGGAAGCGCGGGGTCTCCTTGCGCCGGACCATGCGCTCCGCCTCCGCGATCGGGACCCACACGCGCAGCCGCTGGCCGTCCTCTAGCCAGCGGTCGAGCACGCGCTCGACCTCGAGCGCGTAGACGGCGACCTGCCGCTTGCGTCCCCCCTTGCGGTAGGTGAAGGACCCCAGCTTGGTGCCGACGCTCCCCAGGATCCCGGCCTCCTCGAGGCACTCCATCGCGGCGGCCTCGCGGGCGCTCTGGCCCTTCTTGACCCCGCCCTTGGGAATCCCCCAACCACCGCCCGTCCGCGTGACCAGCAGCACCTCGATCCCGTGCGCGCTCCTGCGGAAGGGGATCGCGGCAGCCTGGGCTTGCACAGCAGTGCGCTTCATAGGTCCTCCTGGTCGTTGCACTGCTCTTCGACCATTCGGGCCCCAGCCTTGAGCCTCTCTCGCCCTCAACCACCCGGCGCGACGAGCGTCGCGGTGTAGTTGCGCTCCAGGGTCCGCTCGACCCCGCGCTGCGAGATCCCGACGCGGGTCAGGAAGCGCTGGAGCTCGGCGCCTCGCAGGCTCGTCTCGCTGCCGCTCGTGGCCGAAGAGGGGATGATGAGCTCCACGCTCACCTCGTCGTCCACGCGTCGCAGCGTCATGTACTGGACGGGGTCGAAGCGCTGGCTGTCCCCCACGAAGAGGGTCAGCACGTAACCTCGCTGGGGAAACACCGCCAGGTAGCCGCCGTCGTTCTGGAACACGCGCTTTCGCCCCGCAGAGGCGTCGACCGCGGCCAGGAGACCGGCCAGGCGCGACTCGGGGCTCGCGTCGAAGTAGGCGAGGGTGGCTGCCACGCCCGCCGAGAGGGTGACGACGTAGATCCAGAGGCGCTTCCTCCAGCCGGCCTTGGCGGGTCGCGGCGGCGGCTCGGGCTCAGCGAGTCGCTGGGGGAGTTCCACGCTCACGCTCCCTCCCCTTCGTCTTCGGCCGGCTGGCGCTCCTCGGACAGGCGGGAGCAGCTCTCCAGGGCGGACTCGAGCTCGCCCGCGTGGGGGAAGCGCACGGCTGGGTCCTTGGCCAGGCAGCGGCGGAGGACCTCGTTCAGCTCGCTCGGCGCGCCCGGCAGATCCCGGACGGCGTCCTCGCGCACCGAGCGGGCGGCCTCCCGCAGGTTCTTCCCCGAGAAGGGCGGTCGGCCCGCGACCAGCTCGTGCAGCAGCGCGCCGAGGGCGAACACGTCGGTCCAGGGGCCGAGCTGGCCCCGGTCGCCGTCGAGGAGCTCGGGCGACATGTAGCCGATCGTGCCCAGGGCGATCCCAGCCGAGGTCAGCTCGCCGTCGGCGTCACCGAGGTCCTTGGCCAGGCCGAAGTCCGAGATCAAGGGGCTCCCGTCGCCCTGGAGCAGGATGTTCTCGGGCTTGAGGTCGCGGTGAATGATCCCCTCCTGGTGCAGCCCCGCCAGCGAGCGGGCGACGCCCTGCACGATCGCGGCGGCCTCCCGCCAGGGGAGCTGCTCGCGGCGGCTGAGCTCGCTCCTGAGCGAGCCTCCCTCGGCCAGCTCGAGGACCAGGTAGGGGCCCCGCGAGCTGCGCCCCGCGTCGAGCAGGGCCACGACGCCCGGGTGCTGCGCGGTTCGCTCGAGGAGCTCGACCTCGCGCAGGTAGCGCTCGCCGCGCGAGCGGCGCCGGCGCAGGAGCTTGATCGCGACCTCGTGGCCCTCCGGGTCGACGGCGCGGAACACGACCCCGGCCGAGCCGGCGCCCAGCCGCTCGAGCAGGCGATAGCGGCCGAGGTGGTCCTCGTCGGCCTCTTCGTCCTCGGGCGGGGCGTGGACCCAGGCGATCCGAGCCAGGCGGTCGTAGGCGTCGGGAGAGAGGGTCAAGGAGCCGTGACCCCGAACAGCGCCCGCAGCTCCTCGCGCGCCTCCTCCTCGCTGCGCACGTCTTCGCGCACGCGCTCGAGGATCAGCTCCGCGAAGCGGCGGCGCGCCGCGACGAGGTCGTTCTTGACGTCGTGGGGCTTGAGCCCGAGTTGATCGGCCAGCTCGCCGTAGGTCGGGCGCTCGCCGTCGCGCAGCTGAGGCTCGACCTCGTAGGCCAGGAACACCTCCAGCCGGCGCTGGGTCAGGGGCGTGCGCGCCTCGTTGGCCAGGTCGCGCAGGGCCTGGTCGATCACGGTCGCGCGCCACTCGCGGTCGAAGGGATCGGTCACGGGCTCGCGCTTGATCCGCGCCTCGATCGCCTCGATCTGGCCCGGGTCGAGGGAGACGTGGGTCCGGTCCCCGCCGCGCTTGAGCCGGCGCGCGTCGCGAGCGTCGGTCGCCACGAAGCGCTCCAGGAGGCTGCGCAGCAGCCCGCGGAAGCGGCCCGCGTCAGGGTCCGCCACGAAGCGCTCCAGGGTCCCCTTCTCGATCAGGTGCAGGAAGAAGGCCTGGGTCAGGTCCTCGGCGGTCGCCCGCTGCTTGCGGTGCCGCACTCGCAGCGCGCGATAGACGGGCCGCCAGTAGGCGGTCACCAGCTCGGCGTAGGCGTCGCGGCGCGTGCCGGTCCCGGCGCGGCTGCCGACCACGCGAGAGACGAGGGACCAGCGGGTGTAGGGGAACACCCCCGAGCCATGGCCCGAGCCAGACGTCCGCGTGTAGAGGGTCGGCACGCCGC
>CALDQK010000277.1 GCA_937911525.1 uncultured bacterium | reverse complement strand
GCTCGAGCTGGGGGCGCCCGCTCCCGCGCGCCAAGCGGGCGATCCCGCGCGCGCGCGCCTGCAGGCCCCACCAGGCCTGGAGCGCCCGGAAGGCGCGGCTGCGTTGAATCTCCTCGAGGGTCCCGCGCAGGGCCCGCTCGCGATCCCGCGCGGCGGCCAACTCGAGGCGCAAGCGCCAGGCGGGGTCCGACTCGTCCATGGGGCGGGATCGTGAGGGCTTTGAGGGGCCGCGTCAAATCCGATGTGCTTGAAACGCCGGGGGAGCAGCCGTAGGATCCGCGACTTCCCGTAACCCCAAGAGGCGAAACATGTTCCTCGGGCGAGTGATCGGCACCGTGTGGGCGACCAACAAGGAGGAGCGGCTCGAGGGCCTCAAGCTCCAGGTCGTCCGTGAGCTCGACTTGAAGCTCCAGCCTCAGAACCGCTTCGTGATCGCGGTCGACGTGGTCCAAGCCGGCGTCGGCGACGTGGTCCTGGTCTCCCAGGGCTCGGCGGCCCGCCAGTCGCCCATGGTCGACAAGAAGCCCGTCGACGCCCTGATCGCGGCGGTGGTCGACAACCTCGAGGTCATGGACGAGGCCGCGCTCGAGGCTGCCTACGCGGCGCGGCGAGATCCGCTCCTCGAGCAGCTCGAGGCCCAGCCGGAGATCTAACGCGTGGCCGGAGGAGGAGTCCCCAGCTCGAGCGAGATCCGCGGCGTCGCGCAGGACGTCCTGCGCGAGCTGCTGGGCAGCTCGCCCGACCCGCGCCAGGAGCGCCGCGGCCTCAGCCGCCCCCTGATCAGCCAGGCCGAGGTGCGCGCGGCGCGCCAGCGCGGCGAGACCACGATCGTGGTCCCCGCCGGCGCGATCGTGACCCCGCTGGCCCACGACCTCGCGGTCGACTCGAAGATTGAGATCCGCGTCGAGGGCGCCCCCGAGGCGAACCGAGGCGCGGCCCCCGACCCCGAGGACGGCGGCCCCGCGCCGCTGGCCGAGGGCGGCGCGGTCGCGATCGGCTCCGACCACGGCGGCTTCGAGCTCAAGCAGGCGCTGAGCGCCTACCTGAAGGAGCTCGGCGTCACGGTCCAGGACGTAGGCACCCACGCCAAGCAGAGCTGCGACTACCCCGACTTCGCGGCGGCGGTCGCCAAGCAGGTCGCGCTCGGCAGCGCGAGCTGGGGCGTGTTCATCGACGGGGCCGGGATCGGCTCCTGCATGGCCGCCAACAAGATCCCGGGCGTCCTGGCGGCCACCGTCCACGACGTGCGCACGGCCAAGAACTCCCGCGAGCACAACGGCGCCAACATGGTGTGCCTGGGCTCGGTCGGGCTGACGGCCGACGCCGCCAAGCAGATCCTGCACGCCTGGCTGACCACCGAGACCGGCGGCGGACGCCACGCCCGCCGGGTGAACAAGATCCGCGCGATCGAAGCGAGCTTCGTCAAGTGATCCTCGCGCGCGTAGTCGGCACGGTGTGGGCGAGCCAGAAGCACCCGGGCTTCGAGGGCCTCAAGATGCAGCTGATCCAGCCGCTCTCCGGCGACGGCAAGACCCCGGCGGGCCCGCCCAAGGCGGCCTTCGACTCGGTCGGCGCCGGCCCCGGCGAGCTGGTCTACTTCGTCGATCAGTACGAGGCGACCCTGGCCTTCCCCGAGCTCTCGCTGGTGCCCCTCGACGCGGCGATCGTGGGGATCGTCGACACGCTGACCGAGCGCGGGGCCGAGGTCCTGCGCGAGGGGCGCGGGGAGGCGGGCGCGTGAGGCTCTGTCGAATCACGGGCGACGTCGTCTCGACGGTCAAGAACGATCACCTGCGCGGGCGCCGGATCCTGGTGTGCCAGCCGGTGGACCTGGACTGCCAGACCCCCATGGGCCCCTCCTTCCTGGCGCTGGACGTGACCCACGCCGGCGAGGGAGACCTGGTCCTCACGATCAAAGAGGGCGGCGGCGCCCGGATCATTTTCGGCGACGACAAGATCCCGCTCGCGGCGGTGGTGGTCGCGATCGTGGACGAGCTGGACGTGGCCGACGAGGCCAGCCTGGTCGGGACCTCGGTGATCGAGAGCGCGCGCAGCACGGAGGCTGAGTGAAGAACCTCGGAAAGGTCGACGCGGACGCCTTGCTGGACAAGGTCGCCCGCGAGGTGGCGCGCCGCTTCGAGCGGAACCTGCCGATCGCGCCCTCGGGCGGCGAGCGGGTGGGCCCGCCCTTCTGCGCGGTGTGCGACAAGCGCGGCCACTGCGTGACCCGCTGCGGGCCCAGCGCGGGCAGCGTGCTCGACGCCGGCGCGGACCGGATCGGCGGCGCGCCAGGGATCGGCGCCGTCGAGGCCAAGATCGCGGCCATGATCGACCACACGCTGCTCAAGGCGAACGCGACCAAGGACGAGGTCGCCTTCCTCTGCGCGGAGGCGGCCAAGTACGACTTCGCGAGCGTGTGCGTGAACCCCTTCTGGGTGCCCTTCTGCGCGCAAATGCTCGCCGGCCACCGCGCCAAGGTGTGCACCGTGATCGGCTTCCCCCTCGGCGCCAACGTGCCCGAGATCAAGGCCGCCGAGGCCCGCCTCGCCGTGGAGCAAGGCGCGGACGAGGTCGACATGGTGATCAACATCGGCGCGCTCAAGAGCGGGATGCTCGACGTGGTCGAGCACGACATTCGCGTGATCCGCGAGGCGATCGGCCCCAACGTGGTGCTGAAGGTGATCCTCGAGACCGCGCTCCTCAACGACCACGAGAAGGTCGCCGCCTGCGAGGCGAGCAAGCGCGCGCGGGCCGACTTCGTCAAGACCTCGACCGGCTTCAGCACCGGCGGCGCGACCGCGGGTGACGTGGCGCTGATGCGTCGGGTCGTCGGCGACGGGCTCGGGGTCAAGGCCTCGGGCGGAGTCCGCAACCAGAAGGACGCAGTGCTCATGATGGAGAGCGGCGCCAACCGGATCGGCGCCAGCGCCGGCGTCAAGATCCTGCACGAGATCCGCGGGCTGAGCGGCGGCGCCAAGGCGGCGACGGGCGCCAGCAGCGGCGGCGGGTACTAGCGTGGCCGAGAGCTACCAGTCGGCTCAGATCGTCAAGACCGCCAGCGGCAAGCAGTACCACATCGGCTGCGCCCCCGGCGACGTCGCGGACCGGATCATCCTCGTCGGCGACCCGGCCCGCGCCGAGAAGGTCGCCGCCCGCTTCGACTCGGTCGAGGTGCGCCGCGCCCACCGCGAGTACGTGACCCTGACGGGTGTCTACAAGGGCAACCCGATGACGGTTCACGCCACGGGGATCGGCGTCGACAACACCGAGATCGCGGTGATCGAGCTGGTCCAGTGCGTCGAGAAGCCGACCATGATTCGCGTCGGCAGCAGCGGCGCCCTCGTCGAGGGGATCGACCTCGGCGACCTCGTGATCTCGACCGGCTCGGTGCGGCTGGAGTCGACGTCGACCCAGTTCGTGCCCGAGGGCTACCCCGCCGTCGCCCACCACGAGGTGGTCTTGGCCCTGATCGAGTCCGGGCAGGCGCTCACCGACCGCCGCTACCACGTCGGCTTGACCGCCACGGCCTGCGGCTTCTACGGCGCGCAGGGGCGCAACGTCCCCGGCTTCCCGCCGCGCGACCCGGGCCGCCCCGCGCGGCTGGGCCAGCTGGGCGTCAAGAACATGGAGATGGAGGCCAGCCTCCTGTTCACCCTCGGCCAGGTCGCGGGCTGCCGGACCGGCGCCGTGTGCGCGATCTACGCCAACCGCGACGCGGACACCTTCGTCGACAGCGACATGAAGGACGCCGCCGAGGCGGCCGCGATCGAGACCGGCCTGGGGGCGATGGAGGTCCTGCGCCGCATGGACGCCGCCCGCGGCGAGGAGCCCCTCTGGCGCGCCAGCCACGGGCTGGGCGAGGGCTGAGCATGTCGCGCAAGCACGTGATGGTGCACGGCAAGGTCCAGGGCGTCTGCTACCGGATGTCCGCCCAGGAGGCCGCCTGGCGGCTGGACCTCAAGGGCTGGGTCCGCAACCGCGCGGACGGGCGCCGGGTCGAGATCGTGGTCGAGGGCGACGACGAGTCGGTCGAGACCTTCGTGCGCTGGTGCGGCGAGGGCCCGCCCATGGCCAAGGTCGACTCCCTCGACGTCGAAGACGACGCGAGCGAGGACGAGCTCAAGCCCTTCGCGATCCTCGCGACGGAGTAGCTGGGGCGCCTCGGGGCGGCCTGCGCTGCATGACGCCCCGAGAGCAGGAGCTGATCGAGCGCGCCTTCGCCGAGGGCCTGCTCAGCCAGGCCGAGGTCCAGGCCGCCCAGGGGCTTGCCGCCCAGGGGCTGGCGGGAGGACTGCTGGCCGCGCTCTCGGCTCGCCTCGAGCCCGCGCGCCGGGCGCAGCTCAGCGCGATGTGGGAGGCGCTGCGGGTCCTGGGCCCGTGGCAGCTCGGCGCTCGTCTGCCCGACGGGCTGGAGCTGGTCGAGAAGCTGGGCGCCGGGGGCATGGGCGAGGTGTTCCTCGCGCGAGGTCCCAACGGAGAGCGCTGCGCGGTCAAGGCGCTGGACCGCGACGCGCACCCGCTGCTGGCCGAGCGCTTCACGCGCGAGGGTGAGGCTCAGGCCCGCGTCGACGGCCACCCCCACGTGCTGCGCGTGCGCAGCGCCGGTCAGCACGCGGGTCGCGCCTTCCTGGTCATGGACTACGCGGGGGGAGGCGACCTCAAGGAGCGCCTCAAGAGCGGCCCGCTCGCGACCGCCGAGGTGGTCTCCCTCGGCGGGCAGCTGGCCGACGCCCTCGCCCACGCGCACGCCCAGGGAGTCCTGCACCGCGACCTCAAGCCGGCCAACGTGCTCCTCGACGCGGAGGGGCGCGCCATGCTGGCGGACTTCGGCTTGGCGGGCCTCGAGGGCGCCGAGACGCTGACCCAGACCGGCACTAGCCTGGGCACCCCGGGCTACATGGCCCCCGAGCAGGTCGACAGCAAGCGCGGCTCGATCGGGCCCGCGACCGACGTCTACGGGCTGGGGGCCCTGCTCTTCCACTTGGCCTGCGGGCGCGCCCCCTTCTCGGCGACCTCGCGGGTGGGGCTGATCACGCGTTTGCTGACCGAGCCCGCGCCCAAGCTCCGCGCCCTGCGGCCGGACGCGCCGGCTCGCCTGGAGGCCGTCCTCGAGCGCTGCCTGCAGAAGGACCCCGCGGCGCGCTACCCGACGATGCGCGACCTCCAGCAGGCGCTGTGCGAGGTCGAGGCCGGCACCGGTCCAGGGCCGGGGCGGGGCCGCGCTTGGGTCCTGGGAGGCGTCAGCGCGCTGGCCTGCGTCGCGCTGATCGGGACAGCGCTGCGGGTCGGCTCCGGTGCGGGTGCGGGTGCGGGTGTGGGTGCGTCGCTGGCGACGCCAACCCCCTCACAGGTGGCTGGCGAGGGCGAAGGCGACGCGGGCGCGAGCCCGACGCAGACTCGGCCTGCGCTTCGGGGCGCGGCGCTGTGGCAGCCCCAGGCGGAGCCGCTGCTCTACCGGCTCCGCTACGACCGCCGCCGCTTCGTGACCGCCGATGAGTCCGTCTTGCTGCGGATCGAGGCCTACTTCTCGCTCCGCTGCGCGCCGGGGACGCAGGGCCAGCTCAGGAGCGAGCTCGAGATCACCCGGATGCTCGTCGACTTCCGCGGCGCCGAGCTCGGTCAACAGCGCTACGACACCGAGCACCCCCACGGCCACAGCGCCCTGCGCGCCCTCGACGCCGGCATTGGCGCAGGCCT
Organism: uncultured bacterium; assembly: GCA_937911525.1. GTDB lineage: Bacteria > Planctomycetota > J058 > J058 > J058 > NORP233. The sequence goes on along the minus strand of CALDQK010000277.1, from coordinate 2,372 downwards.
CGAGGGGAGGATCGAGGCCAAGAGCGGGTTGATCGAGCTGGAGGCGCCGGGCGTCGACGAGCTGCGCGAGGGGGTCCTGGCCGCGCTGAAGAAGACCAGGACGGGCGCCTTGGACACCCTGGCCAAGGACGCGGGGCTCCCGCCCCTGCGCGAGATCCTGGCGGGGTTCATGAGCGCGGAGTTCCTCAACCGCTGCCTGGCAGCGCTGACCCTGGCTTGCGGCCCCGAGGCGCTGCCCTGGCGCGAGGAGGGCGACGCGCGAACGCTGGGCACGCGCGGCCCGGCGCCCTTGCCCTTGCTCGACAAGGGGAAGCTCCCCGCCAAGGTCGAGCTCGCAGGCGAGCTCGCCTTCGCCGAAGGCCGCTGCAAGCGCGCGTGGGTCGAACAGCAGATCGAGGGCGCCTGGCGCAGGTCCTACCGCTGCGAGCTGGAGCTGAACCCGAGGAAGTAGCTCCGCCTACAGCGACTTCAGCTGTGCTGCAGCGCCTGGTCGACGCGCCGCAAGAGCTGCGAGCAGCTGAAGGGCTTGGGCAGGTAGTCGACTTCAGGTGCCAGCAGCCCCTGCGGACCGAGCAGGTGCTCGCCGTAGCCAGACATGTAGAGCACGTGCAGCTTCGGCAGCGACGCCCGGGCACGCCGAGCCAAGTCCGGCCCCGTGGTGTCGGCCAGGACGACGTCGGTCAGGAGCAAGGAGGGCGGCTCACTCACGGAGCGGAGCAGGGCGAGGGCCTCGGCGCCGCTGGCCGCGGCGTGCGCCTTGTGGCCGCCACGCGCGAGCGCCTCCAGCGCGAACCCACGCACGAAGTCGTCGTCGTCCGCGACCAGCACGGACGCGCTCGCGACGGGGTCGTTCAGGACGCTCGCGGGAGCGCTCGGGACCGCCTCCTCGGTGCTCGGCAGGTAGAGGCGGAAGGTCGAACCCACACCCACCTCGCTCTCCGCCAGGATCTCGCCGCCGTGCTGGCGCATCACGCTGCGAGCCGATGCGAGCCCGAGCCCGGTGCCCCGCAAGCCCTTGGTCGTGAAGAAGGGATCGAAGGCCTTGGCCAAGGTCTGGGGCGACATTCCATGCCCCGTGTCACTCACCACCACCTCGCCGTAGGACCCGGGCTGGAGCTGACCGCCTGCGATCCCCTCGGCGCCGACGGTGCGCTCGCTGACCTCGATGCGAAGCTCGCCGCCCTGAGGCATAGCGTGCTGCGCGTTGTTGGCGAGATTGAGCAGCACCTGCTCCAGCTGACTGGAATCGACCATGACACGACAGCCAGTCGCCGAGCTGTCTGGAAGCTGCAGGCGAATGTTGGCGCGGAGCAGGCGGTCGATCAACCCGGAGGCGCTGCGAACCGCGTCCGCCAAGTCGCTGGGGCGTTTGGAGAGGACTTGCTTGCGAGCTACGGAGAGTAGCTGCTGAGTCAGGTCCCGCGCTTGCCGAGCCGCGTGCTCGACCTGCTCCAGGGCTTGGCGCTGCGCAGTCGTGCAAGCCGGGTCGAGCCCGAGGAGCTCGGCGTAGCCCAGGATCGGCACGAGCAGGTTGTTGAAGTCGTGCGCGACGTTCGCGGCCAATCCGCCGAGGGCCTCGAGCTTCTGGTGGTGGTGCAGCTCGGTGCGAAGCCGTCTGAGCTCCGTGACGTCGAGCGAGGTCCCCCGGTAGACCGGCTCGCCCTGCTCGTTCACGGAACGCTGCACGGCCATCAGCACGTCGAAGGTCGAGCCGTCCTTGCGCTTGCCCTGAAACTCCTGGGTGGTGTGCCCATGGCGCTCGACGGCCTCGATCAGGCGCGCCGGCGTCTCGGGATCGGCGCAGTGGCCGGCGGGCGAAGTCCCAAGCACCTCCTCCTGGCTTTCGTAACCCCACATGTCGAGGTAGGCCTGGTTGACGTAGACGAAGCACCCCTGCGCATCGACGACGTCGTAACCATAGAGGGCGTCCTCGAGCGCGCCGCGCCACTCGTCGCGCTCACGCCGCAGGGCCTCCTGCGCGCGAAGGTCCGTCAAGAAGACCAGCTCGCCGCCCCCCTCACCAAGGGGCTCGGCCTTGGCCTCGACTCCCCGCGGGATCAGCGCCCCGAACTCGGCTCCGGCGACCAAGTCTCGCCCAAGGATCGAGGCGGCCCGGGGGTTGAAGCGCTCGACCCGGCCCTCACGGACCACGAGTAGGCCGACCGGAGCGTGGTTCCAGAGAGCCCCCCCGAAGCCATCGCTGGGGTCTGAATCACTCACCTCGACCATCCGATCCTTCCGAGGGAAAGTTACCACACAGATTCCCACCTGCTGCGCCCGCCCGTCGGTCTCGGTCGTCGCCTCGGTCGCCGGTCTCTGTCGTCCTCGGTCGTTGGTCTCGGTCGTCGGTCTTGGTCGTCGGTCTCGATCGT
>CALDQK010000276.1 GCA_937911525.1 uncultured bacterium | reverse complement strand
CCGGCCGGGGCTCGCGGCCTTCTCCCCCCTTTCCTTGGGGAGGGGGGGGAGGGGGCCCTCGGAGATCGCCAAGGTCTTCGAGGGACTTTGCTAGATTCGGTCGCCGAGGCTGGCGAAGCGCTCGCCGCGGGCCTCGACGGCCAGGGCGTCGACGAAGCCGAGGAGGCGGTCGAGGCGGGGGAGTCCGCCCTCGTCTCGGAGGATCGCGCGGGCGACGACGCCCGAGCGGGGGTCCCAGGCGAGGGTGTAGTGCCGCTCGTGGTTGAGCTCGTTGAGCTCGTCGATCAGAGACTCGATCGAGGTCGCGTGGCCTCCTTGACGCACCTCGAGGAGCTCCTCGGTCGGGACGTCCCAGGCGCGGACGCGGAGCCAGGCGCGGACCTCGCCGCCGACGTAGGAGAGCTCGATCGACTGGTCCCCTACGAGCGCGCTGAGGCGGTTCTCCTCGAGGCGCTCGACGTCGACCTTCGCTCCCTCGAGCAGCTCCTCGAGCTCGAGGGCGCCCGTCGCCTCGGCGGGCTCGGGAGCCGGGGCTGGAATCGTCTCGTACCAGGGCGCGCCCTTTTGGACCTGGCGCAGGGCACGGAAGGGGTATTCCCAATCCGAGACGAAGCGCTCGACCTCGGCGCGGAAGCTGGCGGGAGTGAAGTCGCGCCGGCCTGCCAGGAACACGTAGCGCCGCAGGCGGAGGCGGTCGGCCGAGATGAGGCAGCGCAGCGCCGGCTGGGTCGCGTTGAGCTGGTTGCTCGCGTGCAGGAGGTTGATCAAGCCGGTCGGAGCGCCCAGGAGGCGGCTGGGGTCGAGCTTGACCCGGTGCTCGATGTACCCGTAGCGCGCGTCAGGGGAAGGGATGGCGAAGGCCAGGCCGCGCCGCTCGGGGCCGAACACGAACTTGATCTCGCGCCGCTGCGTGCGGGCGACGCTGTCTGCGATCGTGGGCAGGAAAGCCCGCACGTGCTTGATGATCCGGCGGCCCTCGTCGCGGGGCGGCTGGACGACCACCTGCGGACTGGAGGGCGTCTCGACTCCGACCGAGTGCTCCGCGCTCGACTGGTAGTGGTCCGAGACCGCGCTCACGATCCCCGAGGCCGAGCTCTGTCCTCGCTCCGAGGCAGGGCGGCGGAAGAGGGAGCAGGCGACTCGGAAGCCCACGTGAGGCTCCCGCGCGCGAGGAGAGAGCCGAATCGTGTGCCCCGGGCGGCTGCAGTCGACGCTGAGGCGGAACGCGCCGCCGCGGAGCGAGCGCATAGGCTTCTGGGGAGGGGCGCTGGGGCCGGGAGGCGGATCGTCGGCGTCCGCCAGCCACTCGAGCACGTTGCCGACCATGTCATGGCAGCCGACAGGGGACACTCCTCTGGGGAAGCTGCCGAGCGGGCTCGTGCCGGCGCCGCCGTAGGTCGGGTGCTCCGCGGTGTTGCAGCGCTCTGGGCTCGGAGGAGCGTCTCCCCACGGCCAGCGGCGCTCGTCCTGGCCGCGCGCCGCCAGCTCCCACTCGACCTCGGTCGGGAGCCGCAGGTTGGCCCAGGCGCAGTAGGCCCAGGCGTCGTACCAGCTCACCCCGTGGACCGGGTGGTCCTCGCCCGCGTCGAAGCGCTGCTCGGGCGGCTCTCGACCCGTCGCCTGGCAGAAGTCGTAGTACTGCCCCCAGCTGATCGGATACTTGGCGACGAAGAACCCCTCGACCCGGATCAGATCCTTGGTCGCGTCGCCCCCCGACGCCTGGTCGGCCTGGGGCTGGAGCACTCCGCCTGGGACGCGGACCAGGACCGTCCCGTCCTTCTCGTTGACGAACTCGTCGCTGCCTTGAACCCGGCGCAGCCCCCGCGGCAAGGGCCTCCGGCGGCGGCGTTCGCCAGCTGGACCCTGAGGGGCCCCGGGGGCTGGGCCGCGGCGGGGGGGGGCCTGCTTCGGCAAGCCGCGCTGAGTCGGCTGGTCGTCTTGCGGCGCCACTCGCCGAGTGGCGGGGGCGAGTCGCTGCGCCTGGCGGCGGCCGCTGGTCCGCGCCTGGACCGCGGTCGTCAGCTTCGCCCGGCGCGTGGCGCCCAGGCCCTGGACCAGCCCCGCCGCGGAGGGCAGGCGCTTGAGGTCGTCGAGCTCCATGGCCCGCGCGCAGAGCTCGTCGAGGGGCTGGGGCACGTCGGGGCGGAACTCGCGGGCCCTGGGCATGGGGCGCACGCCCGCCAGGACCTCTTGCTGCGCCGCGATCAGCTGGCCGATCGAGCCCTCGAAGGGCAGCTCCCCTGTGAGGATCTGGAAGAGCATCACCCCCAGCGCGTAGATATCCGCCCGCTGATCGACGTTCTTGGCGTCCACCTGCTCAGGCGCCATATAGAAGGGCGTCCCCATGGCCAGTCCGGTCTGGGTGATCATGTTCTCGCTGCTGGAGAGGGCGCTGTCGCTCTCGTCGAGCAGCTTGGCCAGCCCGAAGTCGCCCAGGTGGATCCGGCCCTCGCGGCTGGTGAGGAAGTTCGCCGGCTTGAGGTCGCGGTGCACGATCCGCTGCTTGTGGACCTCCTGCACGAGCAGGGAGGCCTCGATCAGGCGCTCGATCTTCTCGTCCAGAGTGCCCGAGTAGAGGTCCAGGTCGGTCGCGCCCTCGACGAGGTCCATCACCAGATAGCAGAGGTCGTCCCCATGCTGGCCCCAGTCGAGGGCGCGCACGAAGCGGGAGGAGCAGCGGCCCAGCAAGCGGCCAATCTTGGCCTCCCGCTTGAAGCGAGCCAGGAACTCGGCGAAGTCGTTGTCGGGTGGGCGCGCCAGCTTGAGAGCGACCAGGGCGCCGAACTTGGTGTCGATCGCCTCATACACCTGGCTCGTCCCGCCGCGCCCGATCAGGCGCTCGATCCGGTAGCGATCGGCGATTCGCGAGCCCTCGTGCATTACCCGCAGTCTAGCGAGGCCAACTCGATCTTGGAGCGGGGAGGGAAATCCCCCTCGAGGGGAGGGCGACGACGCTCTGCCCAGGTGATGGACTCCCCAAAACGACCTAACCTCTGTGACTGCCTGCCCGAAAAGCGATCGAATCGCTGCGGGGCGGGCGAGGTCGAGGGTGCGAGTGGGAAACGACGTAGAGGCAGCGCTGTTGCGCCGGGCGCAAGGGGGCGACCGTCAGGCGTTCTCGCGACTGGTGGCGGCGCACCGGGAGCCGGTCTATCGGGCCGCCTACTGGGTGCTCAAGGATCCGGAGGAGGCCATGGACGCGACACAAGAGGCATTCTTGCGCGCCTATCGCCACCTGCAGACCTTCGCGGGGCGCAGCTCCTTTCGCACCTGGGCCCGCCGGATCGCCACCAACGTCGCCCTGGATCGGCTCGCCCGCAGGCGCCGCGAGGAGTCGCGCACCCAGTCCTTGCCGGAGTCGGGCGAGGTCGCTGAGCGCGGCCGCGAGTCGGTCGGCGCTGCCCTCGAGCGCGAAGAGCGGCGCGAGCTCGTGCGGAGCCTGCGCGAGGCGGCCGCGGCCACGCGCGTGCAGGGGCAGTGGCGGCGTCGGCGCGCGCGTGCGCGCATGCGCGCGCTGCTCGCGTCTGTGCTGCAGAAGTTCGTCGACCCGGAGAGCGGCGACCCGTATTGGTACAACCCGCAGACGGG
>CALDQK010000275.1 GCA_937911525.1 uncultured bacterium | reverse complement strand
GGCTGCGTCAGCGGCGCCCCGCGGGTCGGAGAGCGAGCTCAAGGCGGCGAGCAGCTCGGCCGCAGAGCGCGGCCGGACTGCGGCGGGAGCGTCGCAAGTCGCCAGTAGCTCCTCGAGGCGCGGCGGCAGCTCCGCTACCGACGCTCCTTCGAATCCGTTGAGCAGGTCTTGCAGCAGCCGCAGGACCCCAATCACGTCCTCCGAGGCGCTGAGCCCTTCGCCCACGGGCGCCGCCGCACGGGCGCGCGCGTAGCCGAGGTGGCGCAGCAGGCTGCGTCCGTCGGCGCAGCTAAACACGCTCTCGGGGCGCAGGGCGCCATGGACGAGCCCGGAGCGGTGCGCCGCTTCCAGCGCCGGCAGCACCTCGCAGATCACGCTCACCGCGTGCTGAGAGCCCAGCCGCCCTACGCGTGCCAGGCTCTCGTCCAGCCCCTCGCCCTCGAGCTGCGACACGACCACATAGGGCTGGCCGTCGTGCTCGCCGTGGTCGTGGACGGGGTATAGCGCGGGGTGCGCGAGCTGGCGCGCCGCGGCCAATTCGACGTCGACCGGAGCGTGCAGGAGCTCGAGCAGACCGGGCGCGCCGCCCTCGAGCTGGACCTCGAAGCGTCCCGGCGAGCGCTCTCGCCCCAGCTCGTAGGGTCCGACCCGGCGCGGTGCTTCAAGGACCTGCGTGGGGAGCTCGAGGCTGCGCAGAGCCTGGCGCAGGTCCGCCGCGGTCGGCCGCTCGCCCGGGTCCTTGGACAGGCAGGCCGCGATCAGATCCCCCAGCTCGGGTGGCGCTCCGGGCAGCCGTTCCTCCAGCCGCGGCGGGGCGTCCCGCAAGTGCTGCGTCAGCACCGCCAGGGCAGAGTCGCCGCGGAAGGGAGGAGCCCCGGTCAGCAGCTCGAGCAGCAGGCAGCCGACCGCGTACATGTCGCAGCGCACGGTGATCCGGTCTTCGCCGGTCTGCTCGGGCGCCATGTAGGCGGGGGTTCCGACGGTGGAGTTGCCCGTCAGGTCGTCGCCAACGGCGCCCAGGAACTTGACGAGGCCGAAGTCGAGCACCCGCAGGTAGTCGTAGTCCTCCTCTACCAAGAGGTTGGCCGGCTTGAGGTCTCGGTGCACGAAGTTGCGCGCGTGCGCGAACTCGAGCGCGTCTAGGAGCTGGTCGGCCAAGCGGAGCGTCCGCTCGACGCTGAGTGGCCCCCTACGGGTCAGGATCTGATCGAGCGAGCGACCCGGGCTCCAGTGGGTGGCGAAGTAAGGCGCCCCCGTCTCCGAGCAGCGGCCCGAGGCCACCAGGAGCACGATGTGGCGATGCAAGAGCTGCCGAAGCGTCAGCACCTCCCGGCGAAAGCGCTCTCGCTCGCGCTGGCTCCCAGCCGCCTGCGCTCGCAAGACCTTGAGCACGACCAGCAGCCCTGAGCCCTCCTCCCGCGCCTTCCAAGCCACGCCGAAGGAGCCCTGTCCGAGCACCTCCAGCAGGCGAAAGCGCCCACCCAGGAGTTGGCCTACCTCCATGGATCGACGGCGCCTCCCGGCGCCTCACGAGCGAAGCGGGCCTGCTCCGCCTCTGCGTCCTTGGTCCGCTTCTGGGCGCGCAGCAGCGCCAGCAGCGCTTCGTGGGCCTTGGCGTGCAGCGGGTCCACGACGAGCGCCAGCCGTAGAGCCCGCTCTGCTGCCACGTTGCGGCGGGTGAGCGCCCAGCGCTGACCGAAGCTCACCAGCCGACCCGCAACGTCGGCGCCGGGCTCCCGCAGGGCTAGGGCCTGGGCCAGGGCCTCGAGACCGCGCTCTGGCGCGTGGCTCGGAAAGAGCAGGCCGAGGTGCAAGCGGCCGAGGTCCACGGCCGCGGGCTTGGCGTTGCCCCGCGAGCGCTCCAGGTCGCGCAGGGCGGCTGGGGCGTCTCCGAGCTCCGCTGAGACGCGGGCTCGGAGCAGCAGGCCCGCGCCCGGGGGCTCCTTGACCTGGGCGAGCAGCTCGCGACACACCTCTCGAGCCAGCTTCGGTCGGAAGGCGAGGAGCTCTGCGACCACTCGCTCGGCGCGCGCGATTCGCCAGGCCAGCGATCCCTGACCTGCCAGGGCTTGGTCCCAGGCACGCACGAGCTGCCACGCGCCGTCCTCGGCTAGCCTCGCCCGCGAGCAGGCGGTGTAGACCTCCTCAATCAGGTTGGAGTCCAGTCCCGGGATCTCCGGGCGTGCTCGGGGCCGGCCGCTCGCGCGGAGCGCTCGTAACAGGAGCGCCGCCGCGCTTCTCCAATCGTCGTCAACGGCTGCCAGCCTGCCGAGCAGCCGGGGGGCGAAGGCAGCGGGTCGCGGTCCTTCAAGGCGGTTGAGCTTGGTCTTCACGGAGCGGAGGCCCGAGCGCGAATCCGTGCGCAGGCGGCTCTCGTACAGCTCCAGCTCCAGAGCCCGCCATTGCAGCCACCCAGGCGTCGCGGGGCGCCGCAGCGCCTCGCGGTAGGCGCGCAAGGCGCCGATGTGATCGAGCTGACGGTCTCGCAGGCGCCCCAGCTCCAGCCAAGGAAGCGCCGCGTGCGGCGCGCGAGCGGCGCAGCGCGCGTAGGCCGCCTCCGCCTGCTCCTGGGTCGAGCGCGAGCCAACGACGAGGTGCGCCAGCGGTGCGCGCTGCGTCCGCTGCGAGAGCTCACCCGGGCGCTTCGAACCCAGCCGAAGTCCCAGGATCTCGACGACAGCGCCCCGGTCCTCCCGATTCAAGAACCAGGAGCCGAGCAGCCAGAGCTCGCGCAGGTCGGGGGGCAAGGGGGGCAGCTGGCTCAACTCGGACAGCGCTGCGCGGGCGCTCGCCTTGTCGACCTCCGCCCCAATCCAGGCGAGCGAAGCGAGGCGATAGCGGCGGAGGGACTCAGAGCCGCTGATCGGCTCCGAGAGGAGCCCCAGCGCCGCCTTGGGCTGGCCCCGCACCGCCAACGCATGGGCGCAGAGGAGGCGCGTCCAGGCGGTCGGGGCGCGTTCGCCGGGCGGGACCGGCCCCAGGGTGGGAAGCAGGGCGCAGGCGGCGGCGCGAACCGCTGGAGCCTGGGCGTGGTCCCCGATCGCGACCAAGGCTCCCTCGGGGTCGAAGCGGGCCAGGTGCACCCGAGCCAAGCCCCAGCGAGCGTTCCGTGCACCGCCCTCTACCCCGGCGCGGAACAGCGCCTCAGCCTGCGCCAGCTCTCCCTGGGCCAGCAGCGCCTCGGCCGCTAGCGTCTGGAGCGAGAGCCTCGGCTCGGCCAGGTGGCGACCCCAGCGCTCCCAGGCCGCGCAGGCGCTCGCGAAGTCGCCGTCCTTGAGGTGCAGCCGCAGGGCCTCCTCCAACCAGGCGAGCTCGCCCTTGGGCGGTGCGAGTTGCTCGCAGGCGGCCAGGTAGTGCTGTGCAGCTGCGCGTCCGAGCTGAGCCTGCTCCGCCTCGCTGGCCCCCTCGCAGCTGGCCAGGATCGCCTGGGCCCAGCTGGCCTGGAGCTCCGCCAGCGAGGAAGGCTCGTCCTGCGGCGGG
>CALDQK010000274.1 GCA_937911525.1 uncultured bacterium | reverse complement strand
CGTCTCGCGGGCCCAGTCCCTGCGGGTCGAGGGGCACGTGCGCCTGGCGCGAGAGATCTACACCTACGTGATCGCCAACTTCCCCGGCGAGCTGAACGGGGTGGCTGAGGCCAAGCGACGGCTGGCGGCGCTGCCGACGGAGGAGAGCAAGTGAGCTTGGGCCTCGGAATCGACGTCGGCGCGACCACCGTCACGGTGTGCGCCATCAAGAAGAGCGGCGGCGCGATCGCCCTCGAGCACTACCGGGTCTACCCGCGCGCCGAGCTGGGCGACGGGGAGGACCTCGAGTCGATCGCGCGCGCGCTCAGCAACGAGCTGGCCCGCGACGGCTTCCGCTCGCGCCGCTGCGTGCTCGGCGTCTCGGGTCGCGACGCGATCATTCGCTACAGCCACCTCCCGCCCATGCCCGACTGGCGCCTGGCGCTCCTGATGGACTTCGAGATCGAGGAGAACGCCGACCGGATCGGCGAGCCCCTCTCGGCCGACTTCCGCACCCTGCGCAGCGGCGGGGGCGGGAGCCTGGTCCTGATCGCGCTGGCCAAGGACGCGCGGGTCAAGGAGACGGTGGACGCCTTCGAGGCCGCCGGCTTCGAGGTCTCGGGCGCCGTGCCCCAGCCGGTCGCGGTCGGCGACACCTTCCGCTTCCTGGGCGAGGAGTCCGAGCGCGAGATCACGCTCGTGGTCGATATCGGCCGCTCGGCGACCGAGATCGCCCTGATCGAGGAGGGCGACCTGATCTTCGCCCGCAGCGTGGCGCAAGGCGGCGATATCTTCACCGAGCGCCTGCAGCGCAGCCTGGGGCTCGACTGGGCCGCGGCCGAGGAGCTCAAGCGCTCGGGCAAGGCGCCCGCCGGCAAGGACCTCGAGCAGCTGCTGCGCATGCCCCGCGCCCAGCTCTGCTCGACGATCCGGGCCTCGATCGACTTCGCCAAGCGTCAGCTCAAGCGGCGCAACCTGAGCGTCGAGCGGGTCGTGCTCAGCGGCGGCTCGGCGCGCCTGCCGGGGCTGGTGGACGAGCTCAGGTCGGAGGTCGGCTGCGAGGACGTGTCGGTGTTCGAGCCCCTGGGCGAGATCGAGCGCGCCTCGCGCTGCGACTCGACCAGCCGAGCGGCCGCGGAGGAGACCGGCCTCGAGGCCGCGACCGCGGCGGGCCTCGCGCTCTCGGCCGTGGTCCCCGGCGCCTGCAAGCTCAACCTGCTCCCGATCTCGGTCAAGGAGCGGCTCAACTTCCGCCACCGGACGGTGTATCTCTTCGTGGCGGCCGGCGTGCTCGCCGCCTCGATCCTGGTCAGCTTCGGGCTCGCGCTCTGGGAGAGCTCGGGCGAGTCGGGCCGAGCCGAGGCGCTGGCCAGCGCCCGCAAGGCCGTCGAGGGCCGCCTGGGAGACCACCTCGACCGCCGCGAGGGCAACGACAAGCGCGAGGACGACCTGCGTCAGCTGGCCGAGCGGGCCCGCCCGGGCTTCCACCTCAGCAACCTCCTGGCGCGCCTCGGCGAGCTGACCCCTCCGCAGATCTCCTTCGACGAGCTGGAGCTCAGGACGGGCGAGGTCGAGGGCGCGATCCAGTTCGAGCTCTCCGGGCTGGCCGACGACAGCCAGCAGCAGGGAGGCCAAGCCATGGCGACGCTCCGGGACGAGCTGAGCCGCGATCCGCGGATCGAAGACGTGCGGATCCAGCCCCAAGGCGACGAGGGGCACAGCCGACGATTCATGCTGACGGTGATCCCCGCGGGCAACCCCCGCGCGGCGGCGCCAGCAGAGGAGGAGGAGTAGTGGACTTCGAGGCCATTTGGCACACCCACAAGCCCTTCATCCTGAAGGTCCTCGGCGGCGCGCTCGTGTTCCTGATCCTGACCGGGGTCCGCAGCTCGATCGCGAGCGGCGCCGCGGCCCAGGCGCGCAAGAACGCCAGCCAGCAGGCCGCGATCCAGGACAAGATCGCCCAGCTGCGCGGCCAGGAGGGCCTCGAGAAGGGGCGCGCCAACGCGCTGAGCGACAAGCTCGAGCCGGCCCTGGCGCAGACCCTCCTCTGGCAGCCGCGCCCCGAGTTCCTCCTCCCGGAGGGCGAGGGCAGCCCGGCGCTCTTCTACGACAACGCGCGCCACAAGGCCCTCAGCGAGGTCGAGCGCTACGCGGCGCGCTGGAACGCGCAGGTCCCCAAGGGCGCCAGCGGCCTGGGCCTGCGCGAGGAGGTCGACGCGGCGGAGGTCGTGGAGTGCTTGGCCTGGGCGGACCTCGTTCAGCGAGTCGTGACCAAGCTCCTCGACGCCGGCGTGCGCACGATCGACCTGGTCGACCCGGGCGAGGCCAGCTACCAGGCGCGCCAGGGCGACAGCCGCCTGCTGCGGGAGATGCCGCTCAAGGTCGCCTTCAGCGCGGACGTCTCCCTGACGGCCAAGGCCCTGGCCGCCTTCCAGACCCAGGGCGAGTTCCTCCAGGTCAGCGAGGCCCGGATCAAGCGCGGCAAGGAGGCGCTCGGGGTGGAGCTCGAGCTGGTCGCGCTCTCGCTGGTCAAGGAGCGCCCGGCGGGCGCGGCCGACAACGCGGGCCCCGCGCGACGCCCGACCCGCGGACCCCAGCGCGTGCGCCGCTTCGGACGGGAGCGCTAAGCCATGGTCATGACCAAGGAGAAGATCCTGGCCGCGATCGCCGCCGCCGTCGCCGCCTTCACCCTGTTCAGCGCGCGGGTCCCGGCGATCGAGCCGGTCCCCGAGGTGCCCGCGGCCGAGGGGCCGCGCCCCTACCGCGCCGTGACCGCCGCGCCGCACCTCTCCCCTGAGGACGCGCTCGAGATCAAGCGAAACCCCTTCTCGACCAAGGACCCCTGGCAGGCGGCCACCCCGGCCCAAATGCCCGTCCCTCCCTCGGCCAGCTGGCCGCGGGCGCTCCCCGGCGGAGCCGAGGAGCTACCCAAGAGCCCGCGTGACCGCTTGCTCGTGAGCGAGCTGGGAGGTCAACAGTGACGAGGTTCTCGCTTCCGCTGGCTCTGCCGCTGACGCTGGCGCTGGGGCTGCTCTCGCCGGGCGTCCTGCGCGCCCAAGAGGCCCCGATCGAGCAGATCGTCGACGCCCCTTACCGGCTCCACGACACGGTGTGGATCTCGGGCCAGGGTAAGCCCCTCAAGGGGATCATCACCAAGGGCAAGGAGCCGGGCCCGCACAAGCTCGTGATCCGGCTCCTGAACGACATCGTGACCGAGGTCGACCGCCAGTCGGTGACGCGGATCCTCGAGCGCGAGACGCCCGAGACGGCCTACCGCTCGCGCTCCGAGCAGGTGGCCAGCAAGCGCGACCCCTCCCTCCACGGCCGGCTGGCCGAGTGGGCCCTCCGCCAGGGGCTGCGGAGCGAGGCCGAGCACCAGCTGGAGCTGGCCGCCAAGGCCGGCGCCGGCGCGACCGGGCTGCCCTATCGCGAGCGCGCCGTCGAGCTCTATGAGCGGCGCCTCGACGAGCTGGACGAGCAGGCCCCCGACCGGGGCAAGGTCCAGGAGCAGATCCTCGACCACGCCGCCGCCGGCGCCGACTCGCCCCGCCTCCTGATCGCGCGGGCGCGCGTCCAGCGCGAGCTGGGCCTCTTCGAGAGCGCGCTCCCGCTCCTGGCTCAGGCCCGCAGCCTGCTCGAGGCGCGCGCCCAGCAGGCGTCCCCCAACGGCGGCGGCTCCCAGGACGGCGGCTCGGACGACCAGGGCGGCTCGGACGACCAGGGCGGCTCGGACGACCAGGGCGGCGCCGACGACCAGGGCGGCTCGGACGACCAGGGCGGCGCCGACGACCAGGGCAGCGACCAGGGAGGCGCTGACGAGCAGGGCGGCGACGAGCCCCCGCGCCGCCCGCCCCCGCGCCGCTTCGGTCGCGGCGGCGAGGACCTCGAGCCCGAGGAGCGCCCCAAGGCGCCCCAGGGCGGCGGCGGCGCAGG
>CALDQK010000273.1 GCA_937911525.1 uncultured bacterium | reverse complement strand
GGATCGGGATCGGGATCGGGATCGGGATCGGGATCGGGACCGGGATCGGGACGGGGAGGGAGATGGCGACGACAAGCGCGGCAAGCGGCGTCGCCGGCGCCGGCGCAAGAAGACGGGCTCGAGCAGCAACGGCAACGGCAGCAACGAGCCCATGCCGGACAAGCTCGCGGCCGGGGCTGGCGGCAAGAAGAAGCGCGGTCGCAAGCGCAAGGGCGGCAACGTCCACAACCAGGACCGCGTCGGGCGAGCCTACGAGGCGCCCTCGCGCTTCCTGATGGACCCCACCGACGACCTGCCCACCGTGAGCGACGAGGACATCTCGGAGGAGAAGATCCTCCGCGGGCTCGAGAACCTGTAGATTCCTCCCCCATGAACAAGCTCCCCTTCGCGGCGCGCGCTGTGTGGCTCGTGCTCGCCCTGGCGCTGGCCGGCGCCTCGACCGGCTGCAAGGTCCCTGCGTCCCTCACCAAGCCCAGCGAGGAGGAGCAGCGCGAGATCGATCGCAAGCGCGAGCTCCCGACCGAGGTCGGCTGCCTGGTGGTCGAATACGACTACCTGCACCAGGAAGTGAGCAACCCGCGCAAGGAGCCCTTCGATCGGGTCGCCTTCGACTACGTGGGGAGCGAGACGCTGCCCGCCGCGGTGGCCCAGGCCGCGCCGACTCACGTGTTCGTGATCGCCCACGGCTGGATGAACAACGCGATCAGCGCGCAGGGCTTCACGAGCGCCTGGATCCACGGGCTGCGCAAGGCGGCCTCCGCCGGCTCCAAGCCCGTGTTCGTGGGCGTCCACTGGGACTCCGAGCGGCTGGTCTTTCACGAGTCCGCCTTCACGGCCCAGCGGATCGGCCGCAAGCGGATCGGTCCCCTCCTGGGCCAGCTGCGCGCCAAGCTGCCGGCCCAGACCAAGCTGATCGTGATCGGGCACAGCCTGGGCGGCCGGCTGATGCTCGCCGCCCTCGACGCGGCCCCGGCCGAGTCGGTGGATCTGGCCCTCCTGATCGAGAGCGCGGCCGACGTCGACTGGCTCCACCGCGCCGACGGCGGGACCCCCAAGGCCGACGACGCCGCGAAGCTGACCCTCAACGTTCACTCGCGCAACGACTCGGTGCTCGAGCTGGCCTACAAGAACGCGATGCAGTCGCCTGCGCTGGGGCGCCTGGGCGCGGAGCTCGCGGCGGGGCAGCGCTTCTCGACCTTCGAGTTGAGCGGCGCGGTCCAGGTCAGCGCCCTGGACGTAGCGCTCGAGGCCGCGGCCTCGCGGGCCGACGGGCGGGGCCACTTCGTCAACGTCGACGCGACGAGCCTGATCCCGGGGCACACGGACATCTTCCACGACCCCGTGTTCTCGCTGGTGTGGCTCGGTCTCTCCCGGGCCAAGTGACATGAACCAGGTCCCCGACCCAGGCGAGCTCTTCGCCCTGCTGGGCGAGGAGGGCTTCGAGCGGCTGATCGCGGCCTTCTACCGGCGCGTCCCCGACGACCCGATCCTGGGCCCGATGTACCCGGCCGAGGACATGGCGGGCGCCGAGGCGCGCCTGCGCGACTTCCTCGTCTATCGCTGCGGCGGCCCCGACCGCTACATCCAGGAGCGCGGCCACCCGCGCCTGCGCCGGCGCCACTTCCCCTTCGCGATCGATCAGGCGGCCCGCGACCGCTGGATGGAGCTGATGGAGGAGTCCCTCGACGAGGTCGAGCTGCCCGCCGCGGCGCAGGCCGTGCTGCGGCCCTTCTTCGCCCACGTCGCGACCTTCCTGATCAACCGCTCGTGAGCGACGCGCTCCCCGCGGACGCCCCCAGCGCGGCCGACGTGGCGGCGGCCGCCCAGCGGCTGGCGGGCCGCGTCAAGCGCACGCCCCTGCACTGCAGCCAGCAGGTCGACGAGCGCGTCGGCGCGCGGGTGCTCTTCAAGTGCGAGAACCTGCAGCGGGTCGGGGCCTTCAAGTTCCGCGGCGCGACGAACGCCTTGCTCCGACTGAGCCCCGAGCAGCGGGCCCGGGGCGTGGTCAGCTGGTCCTCGGGCAACCACGCCCAGGCCCTGGCCCGCGCCAGCCGCGAGCAGGGTGTGGCGGCCACGATCGTGATGCCCCAGGACGCGCCCGCGATCAAGCTGGCGGCGACCCGCGGCTACGGGGCCGAGGTCGTGCTCTACGACCGCCAGACCGCCGTGCGCGAGGAGATCGGCCGCCAGCTGGCGGCGGAGCGCGGGCTCACGATCGTGCCCCCCTACGACCACCCCGACGTGATCGCCGGCCAGGGCACGGTGGCCTGGGAGCTCGCCGAGCAGGCCGGCCACCTCGACCTGCTGCTGGTGCCCTGCGGGGGTGGCGGGCTGCTCTCGGGCTGCGCCCTGGCGGCCAAGGCGCGCCTGCCCGGCTGCCGCGTGGTCGGCGTCGAGCCCGCCGCGGCCGACGACGCGACCCGCTCCTTCAAGTCGGGCGAGCTGACGAAGGTGCACGAGCCCGACACGATCTGCGACGGCGCGCGGACGCCTTCGCTGGGGCGCTACACCTTCCCCCTCGTGCGCCGCAACGTGGACGACATGGTGACCGTCGACGACGACGCCGTGCGCGCCGCGCTGCGCTTCTTGCTGGAGCGGCTGAAGCTCGTGATCGAGCCCACCGGCGCCCTCGCCTACGCCGCGCTCCACAGCGGCGCGGTCCAGGCCAAGGGCCAGCGGGTCGGGGTCGTGATCAGCGGCGGCAACGTGGACGTCGCCGCGCTGGGCGAGCTGCTCGGGGGCTAGGACGTCCCAGGGGGCGGCAAGTTTGACTGCTGAGCGGCTGACGCCGGCTTGCCGGAGCGCCTTGGGTTCTCGGTTGTTTGAGATACAGCGGCGCTCCGAGAGTTCATTCAACGCAAAGGTGCAAAGGCGCAGAGGCGCAAAGAGCGACGCTGGCGGGTCGATGGGCGATTAGGCGTCCGAGGGCAGAGGCTCGCCGCGACTTTCCGCTCTCGCTCACCCCTGGACTCCCCCTGTGTCAGCGTAGTTGTCGCCTGCTTCGATCTCGTTATCGCAGGGGGCTGAGACGACATACAGCATGAGAAGCCGATACAGCGACGCCTTCCGCGAGAAATGCGTGAGGCGGTTGCTCGAGCCAGACGCGATCAGCGTCAAGGAGCTGGTCCAAGAGACCGGCGTCAGCCAGTTCACGCTCTACTCTTGGGTACGAAAAGCCAAGCAGGGGGTGTTCATGTCTAAGCCAAGCAAGCGGAAGGGAAAGAGCTGGGAGGTCGACGACCAGATCCGAATCCTCGCTGCGGCAAGCGCGCTCTCCGACGAGGAACTGGGTGCCTACCTTCGCCGGGAGGGGGTCCATCCGGACACGCTCGACGCCTGGCGCAATGCCCTCATGGGGCGCCAGGCGAATCGTGCGACTGAGAAGCGAATCCGCGATCTCGAGGCCGAGTTGCGGCGCAAGGAGAAGGCCCTGGCGGAGGCTGCTGCGTTGCTGATCCTCCAAAAAAAAGCCCAGCAAATCTGGGGGGGCGAGGACGAAAGCACGGAGTCGGAGACCGAGAGTTGATCCTGGCTTTGCTCAAGTCCGCCCAAGAAGCAGGCGCCAGGCTTGAGAGTGCATGCGAGGTCCTCGGAATCTCGCTGAGAACCGTGCAACGTTGGAAGCTTCAAGAAGGCGGCGAGGACTCTCGGAGTGGCCCGCTCACTCCAGCTGCCAACGCCCTCTCCCGCGCTGAGCGGGAGAGGATCCTCGAGGTCATGAACTCGCCTGAGTTCCGTGGCCTTCCGCCAACCCAAGTCGTTCCGATTCTCGCGGACAGGGGTGAGTACATCGGCTCGGAGTCCACGATCTACCGGGTCTTGAGGCAAGAGGCCCAAGTCGCCCACTGGCAGCGTTCTAGACCTCCGACGCCACGGAAGAAGCCTCGGCACGAGGCTGACGGCCCCAATCAGCTGTGGAGCTGGGACATCACCTACCTGCACTCTGCCGTTCGAGGCAATTACTACTACCTCTACCTCATGCTCGACGTGTGGAGTCGCAAGATCGTGGGCTGGGAGGTTCACTCCGCTCAAAGCGCCGAGCACGCTGCGGCGCTCGTCGAGGAGGCCACCAAAGGGCTGGAGGCCGTCGGACTCGTCCTCCATGCCGACAACGGCGGACCCATGAAGGGGGCAACTATGCTCTCGACCTTGCAAAGGCTGGGAGTGATTCCCTCGTTCAGCCGTCCGCAGGTCTCCGACGACAACCCCTTCAGCGAAGCCGCCTTTCGGACGCTGAAGTACCGCCCCGGTTACCCGGTGAATCCGTTTGCTTCCCTCGAGGAGGCCCGCGCGTGGATCGCCTCCTTCGTCGCCTGGTACAACGAAGACCACCGCCACAGCGGCATTGCCTTCTTGACTCCAGCGCAGCGTCACGCCGGCCAGGGGCCAGAGATCCTCGCCCGAAGGCGAGCGGTATACGAGGAAGCCAAGACGGCAAACCCCAACAGGTGGGCGTGCTCCACCCGTGCGTGGAAGGAGCCCGACAGGGTCTTCCTCAACCCCAACGATCAAGTCGACACGCTTGAGCAGAAGGGCCAAGCGAACGGACCCGCCGTAGATCCGAACCCAACCGCTTCTATGAGCCGACGACTCGCTCTCGCTGGCCAACCCGCTAGGGACGCCGACCGACGTTCCGCGGCCTACGTATGAACCACCGAGGCGACAACTACCTTGACATCCACCGGACTTCTTTGCGCCTCTGCGTCTCTGCGTCTTTGCGTTGAAGACGACGTGTCCTCGACGCCAAGGGGCGCGCGCCGCTAGGCCGAGGACCCCGCGCAGGCGGCCTCGCGCGTGGGCGAGAACATGGACCCCACGAAGGCGGTCAAGAGCTCCTTGCAGAGCTCGCGCGGGAGCGCGTCGAGGAGCTCGTGGACCGGCGCCATGTCCTTGGGCAGGGCGTCGCCCTGGATCCCGGCCATCGCGAGCAGCTGGGGGAACTGCTGCTGGAGGTCGGCGGGCGAGAGGCCCGCGAGCATGCCGCCGACCGAGGCCGCCAGCTGGCTGGGCTCGATCCCGCGCACCTCGTCGGCGGCCTCGCGCAGGGCCTCGACCAAAGCGTCGACCTGGTGGCTGTTCTTGGGGCTGAGCGAGAAGTGGACGCTGCGGGGCGAGCCGCGGAAGCTCGGCTGGGGCTGGACGTAGAACCCGCGCCGCGCCATGGCGTCGATCAGGTGGAACACGCTCAGCTCCTCGCTGCTGGCCGCGACCAGGCAGAAGTCGGGGCGGCCGAGCACGCTCAGGCCGGGGATCGACTCGATCCCCGCGACCAGCTTGCGCGTCCCCTCGAGGGTCTGGCGGGCCAGGTCGAGGTAGCCCTGATCGCCGACGCGGTGGAGCACCGCCCAGGCCGCGGCCAGGGGGCCGCCCGAGCGCGAGCTCTGGACGGTCGAGTTGACGACCGAGTAGCCGGTCCACTCGGTGCAGGTGAAGTATTGGAAGCGCCGCAGGGACACGTCGCGGTAGAGCAGGAGCGAGGCGCCCTTGGGGGCGAAGGCGTACTTGTGCAGGTCGAGCGAGATCGTGGTCACCCCCGGGACGCTGAAGTCGAAGGGCTCGACCTCGACGCCCAGCCGGCGGTAGTAGGGCAGCAGCCAGCCGCCCACGCAGGCGTCGACGTGCAGCCACAGGTCGTGCTCCTGAGCGAGCTCGCCCAGGGCCTTGATCGGGTCGACCACGCCGTGGGCGTAGGAGGGCGCCGAGCCGACGAGCAGGATCGTGTCCTCGCTGATCTGCGCGGCGACCTGGACGGGGTCCGCGGCGAAGGTCTCGGGGTCGACGTCGGCCAGCACGACCTTCAGGCCGAGGTAGGCCGCGGCCTTGTGGAAGGCCGCGTGGGCCGTCGTCGGCAGGATCATCTCGGGGGCCGTGATGTGCGGCTTGGTCGCGCGGGCGTGATCGCGGGCGGCTTTGACCGCGAGCATGATGCTCTCGGTCCCGCCGCTGGTGAAGGCGCCCCCGGCCTCAGGGCCGCCGCCGACGTGCTCGACGCCGATCCCGACCACGTCGTTCTCCAGCTTGAGCACGCTGGGGAAGGCCGTCGGGTCGAGGGCGTTCTGGAACAGGAACTCGCCGTAGGCGCGGCGACCGGCCTCCTCGACCTCGCGCCCAGCGTCGTAGACGTAGGCGTAGGTGCGTCCGCCGCGCCAGTCGAGGTCGAGCTGGCGCAGGGCGCCGAGCGCTTCGAAGAGGGCGGTCTCGTTCAGTCCATCGGGGGGCAGCTGCATGGGGGTCTCTCTCTCGTGGAGCGCAAGAGATCAAAACGTGGCACTAGGTGTCAAGTTGTTTGTTGGCCCAATCTTGCGCGCAAGGCGGCGGTTTTAGCCCAAGTCGATCGGAAACAACGAGTTGACACTGGGTGCCGGCTTTGGCACTCTCGGGTCCATGCCCACCACCTCCCGGCGCGCCAAGAACAAGGCTCGAACCCGAGACGCGCTCATCGCGGCGGCCACGACCCTGTTTCGGGTCCACGGCTACGAGGCGACCACGATCGACCAGATCGCGGCCGGGGCCGGCGTCTCGCGGCGGACCTTCTTCCGCTACTTCCCGAGCAAGGACGCGGTCGTGTTCCCGCGCGCCGAGGAGCGCCTCGAGCGCTTCCGCGAGCTGCTCGTCGCGGAGGGGGGCGAGACGCTCAGCGAGACCCTGCTGCGGGCCTGCCGCGAGATCGGGCAGGACTTCTCGGCCAACTGGGAGGAGCTCGTCCTCCAGCAGCGGCTGATCGAGACCGAGCCCCTGCTCCAGGCGCGCGAGCGCGACCTCGACCAGGGCTGGGAGCTCGCGATCGCTGACGCCCTGCGGGCGCGCGGGCGCGACGAGGTCAGCGCCCAGGTCCTGGGGGGCGCGCTGATGGGCGCCCTGCGGGCGGTGTTTCGCATTTGGACCTCCAGCGACGAAGCCCGCGACCTCGAGAGCCTCGGCGCGGAGGCGCTGAGCCTGATCACTGGCCTCGACCAACCACGAGGAGCACGACGATGACCCGCAAGCTGCGGATCGGCTACGGCCGGATTTGCCAGGAGACCAACGCCTTCTCGCCCGTTACGAGCGAGCTGGAGGACTTCCGCCGGCTGCACCTGATGGAGGGCGCGGAGCTCGAGGCCGCCACGAGCCGGCGGGGCTCCGAGGTGCCCGACATGATCCGCAACGCGGAGCTCTCGGGCTTCCGCCGCGCGGTGCGCAAGCTGGGCCAGGGGCGGATCGAGGCCGTCCCGCTCTTCAGCGCCTGGGCCGTGCCCGCGGGCCCGCTGAGCGTGGCCTGCTTCGAGCAGCTGCGCGACCGGCTGCTGGCTTCGCTGCGCGCGGCCGGGCCGCTGGACGGCGTGTTCCTCGCGCTGCACGGCGCCCTGCGCGGGGTGGCCGAGATCCCCGAGCCCGAGGAGCTGCTCCTCGCGGCGGTCCGCGAGGTGGTCGGCGACGAGATCCCGATCACGGTCTCGATGGACCTCCACGGCCTGCTGACCCCGGGCAAGGTCGAGCCGCTGACCTCGCTGGCGGCCTACAAGACCAACCCCCACCGCGACCTGGCCCAGACCGGCTTCCGCGCGGGCGGGATCCTGGTCCGGACCGCCCTCGGCCAGATCCGGCCCACGCGCGCCTGGCGCAGCCTGCCGATGCTCCTCGGCGGGGGGCTGACGATCGACTTCCTCGGCACGATGCGGCCGATCTTCCGCCGCATGCGCCGGATGGAGCGAGAGGACCCGCGCGTGCTCGACGTGAGCCTCTTCATGTGCCATGTGTTCAACGACTCGGCCGACCTGGGCTGGAGCGTGCACGTCACGACGGACGGCGCGCCCGAGCTGGCCGAGCGGATCGCCGACGAGGTCGCCGAGATGGTGTGGGCCGTGCGCAACGAGCCGCCCCCGGCCTTCCTCCCGGCCGAGGCCGGGATCGAGGCGGTGCGCAAGGCGCGCCTCGCCCGCCGGCTGGGCACGGTGTGCGTGACCGACACCTCCGACGTGGTCGGCGCGGGGGGCACGGGCGAGAACACCCGCCTCCTCGCGGCGCTCCTCGAGCACGCCCGGGACCTCAAGAGCTACGTGCCCGTGCGCGACGCCGTCGCGGTCGACCAGCTCTGGGAGCAGCCCCTGGGCTCCCAGGTCGCGCTCGAGGTCGGCGGGCGGCTCGACCCGGTGCTCTGCCCGGCGGTGGCGGTCTCGGGCACCCTGCGGGCCAAGAAGGACACCGGCGCCTTCGGGCGCGCGGTCACCCTGGACCTGGGCCACGTGCAGCTGATCTTGAGCGAGCAGGCGCCCTTGCCCATCAAGCCTCGCTTCTACCGCGAGATGGGCCTCGAGCCCTGGCGGGCGGATCTGGTCGTGGTCAAGAACTTCTTCCACTACCGGCTCTACTACATGGGCGTTCACCGCAAGACGGTGCCGATCCAGACCCGCGGGATCACCGACTTCGAGATGGTCCTCGAGCAGCAGGAGTTCAACGACCCGGTCCACCCGCGGGACCCCGTCAGCGACTGGCGCCCGGCGGACGCGCGCCGGCGAGGGCTCGTCCACAGCTGAGCGCCGAGTGAGCTGACCTGGCGCGGCGTGGCTGGCACTTCTTGTCCTCTGTCTCTTTGGAGCGCAAAGTAGGGGGGTGACTCAGACCCTTCGTCGTCGACTCATGACCGTGGGCGCGCTGGCGCTCCTCGCCGCCCTCGCGCTGGGCGTCTATTCGTGGTCCCGACGCCCGATCCGGATCGGGCTCCTGGTCTCGCCGAGCACCGCCCTGGGACACGAGGCCACCCTCGCGGTGCGCTACTACCTGGACGCTCACCCCCAGGTCGGCGGACGCCCCGTCGAGCTGGTGGTGCGGACCCCGAGCCTGAACCCCGACGAGCAGCGCGCCGCCTTCCGCGAGCTCGAGCGAGCGGGCGTCAGCTTGATCGTGGGCGCGGCGGTCAGCCAGGCGGGGGTGGTCCAGGCCGCGGAGTCGGCTCGCAGCGGCCTGCCGACCTTCAGCGTGTCGGCGTCGACCGCGGCGCTCTCGAGCAAGAGCGACGCCTTCTACCGGCTGGTGGTCGACACGACGGCCTGCGGGAGCGCCGCGGCCAAGTTCCTCTCGTCACGCTACCGACGGGTGGCGATCCTCACGGGAGCCTCCAATCGGGCCTACACCGAGGCCTTCGGGGCCGCGATCGAGGACGCGCTGGCCGTCGAGCGGCGGCGGCTCTCGCTCGGCGACGAGGACGCCGCGATCGCGGCCCTGGGCGAGTTCCAGCCCGACGCGGTGTTCGCGATCGTCTCGCCGAGCGACCTGCTGCGGGTGGTGGGCCGGGTTCGCGCTACGACCCGCGAGGTCACGATCTTCTCCTCGGACTGTGGAATGATCGCGCTCCCGACCTACTCGGGTCAGAACCTGGAGGACCTGCGCTTCATCTCGCAGAACGGGGTCCCCCTGCCCCGCTACGCCGAGCAGCTCGAGGGCCTGACCGAGCGCTCGGACCACAAGCCCGCCCACACCGCCGCCTACTGCCTCTCGATCATGGAGCTGATCTACCAGGGGCTGCGGGAGGTGGGCGAGGGGCGAGCCGCGCTCAAGGCGTGGTTGGATCAGCCCCGCACCTACGACTACGCCTACGGGCGGGTCTACATCGACGGCACGGGGGACGCGATCCGCGAGCGCTGGCACCTGTTCCGGGTCCATGAAGGCCAGCTGACCCTGGTCGAGAGCCTCCCCGACGAGCGCTTCCCCGAGGGGCGATGAGCGAAGGAGGCGAGCAAGAGCCCGCGCGCGACCCGCGGCCCGCGAAGCCGGCCTCCCTCCTCGCGAGCTACCGCGAGACGCGGCGCCTGATGGTCGGCACGACCTCGCTCTTCCTCGTCCTCTCGCTGGCCTTCGTGCTGGCGCTGACCTGGCAGGTGGTCGGCGAGACCCGGCTGGCCGCCGCGCGGGCGGCGGGTCGCTTCGAGCAGCGCGTGGGCGAGATCCGCGCCGGGCTCAGCGAGGGGGCTCCGCTCCCCGGGGCGCGCTCGCGCTACCGGGTCGGGCTCGACGCCGAGATCGCCGCCGGGGCGGAGCCCGCCTTCTTGAGCGGGCTCTCGGTGCGGGACAACATGACCCATCGCCAGGCGCTGGAGCAGGCCCCGGGCGAGGTCCATCTGGCGCTGGTCCCCGACCTGGCCGACATGAAGCACCGGGTGCTGGTCTTCCTGCGCCAGCCCGCAGGCTTGGCGGTGGCCTCCTTCGACCCGCGGGAGGTGTTCGTGCCTCACGTCGAGGGCGAGCGGGTCTACGTGATCGATGGCGAGGGCGTGTGTCGCTACGCGAGCGACCCGCGCGAGCTCGGCCGGCGGCTCGTCCGCGCCCGCTTGCGCCGTGAGGGGACGCGCTTGTGGGTCAAGGACCGCCGACCCCTGGCCGGAACGCGGGAGCTGCAGCTGGTCGTCGAGCAGGACTTCACCAGCGAGGTCCTGGTGGTCCTCGCGGCGCTGGCGCTGACGCTCGGGCTGAGCTGGGTCCTGTGGCGCACCCGCCGCCTGGACCGGGAGCTGGGCGTGCTCGCGAGCGAGGCCGAGGAGGTGCGGCGCGCGATCGAGGCCTTCCGCGAGCCGCTCTCCGCGACCGACTCGACCAGCGCCACGCTGCGGGAGGCCTTGGGCGGGCCCCTGGCCGCCGCTCGCCGGCTGGCGCCGCGCTTCGAAGAGAACCAGCTCAACGTCTCGCTCCTGAGCGACCTCGCCGAGCAGACCATCGTGCTCCTGACCCGGCTCGAGCGCCGCAGGGGAGAGCTGGCCGCCAGCGAGGCTCGCCTGCAGCGGGCCCTGGTCGAGGCGCCGCTCCCGCTCCTGCTCTACGCCGAGGACGGCGAGGTCCTGCTGGTCAATCGGGCCTGGAGCGAGCAGAGCGGCTTCGCCGCCGAGGAGCTGCCGGACCTCGCGGCCTGGGGGCGCCTGAGCGGGACCGAGGCCAGCGAGCGGCTGGAGGGGAAGGTCTCGCTGCGCACGGCCAGCGGAGTCGAGCGGACCTGGGAGCTGGCGAGCGCAGACCTGGGCCAGCTGCCCGACGGGCGGGGAATGCGGGTCACCCTGGCCAACGACGTGAGCGAGCGCGAGCGCCTCCAGACCAAGACCCTGGCGTCGGAGAAGCTGCGCTCGATCGGTCAGCTGGCCGGCGGGATCGCGCACGACTTCAACAACCAGCTGACGGTGATCCTCGCCATCGCCGAGCTCCTCGAGGATCGCGCCCAGGACGACCTGGCGGCGGAGGTGCAGATCCTCAAGACCACCACCCGCCGCTCGGCCGAGCTGACGCAGCAGCTGCTGGCCTTCGCCGCCCGCGGCAAGCACCTCGCCGGCGAGGTCGACGTGCACGCGCTCGTGCACGAGGTGCTGGCGCTGCTGAAGCGCTCGGTGGACAAGCGGATCGTGCTCGCGACCGAGCTCGAGGCGGCGCGCTGCACGATCCAGGGCGACCCCAACCAGCTCCAGAGCGCGCTCTTGAACCTGGGGCTCAACGCCTGCCAGGCCATGCCCGAGGGCGGGCGCTTGCTCTTCCGCACTCGCCTGGTGGGCGAGGAGCTCGAGCTCGAGGTGCAGGACGAAGGGGCGGGGATCCCGCCCGAGGTCCAGGCGCGGGTGTTCGAGCCCTTCTTCACGACCAAGGGAGCCCAGGGCACGGGCCTGGGCCTCGCCGCGGTCTACGGCACGGTCAAGTCCCACGGCGGCGAGATCGAGCTCGAGAGCGAGGTCGGCCGCGGGACGAGCTTCCGGCTCCGCTTCCCCTTGGACGAGGGCCGGGTGGAGGTCGAGCCCCCGCCGAGGGCGGGCGAAGCGTGCGAGCCCGCGCCGGGGTCGCGGGTGCTGCTCGTCGAGGACGAGGCGGCGGTCGCGATGGTCCTCCAGGCGATGCTCGAGCGCCTCGGGCACGAGGTGGAGCACGCGGCCACCGGCGAGGCGGCGCTGGAGCGCTTTCGCGCCGAGCCCCTGGCCTTCGACCTCGCGATCGTGGACCTCGGCTTGCCAGACATGGACGGGAGCGAGGTCGCCCTGGGCCTGCTCGAGGAGCGCCCCGCGCTGCCGGTGGTCGTGGCCTCGGGCTACGCCCGCAACGAGCTCGTGCAGGGGCTGCTCGAGCAGGGCGCGCGGGCCTTCCTGCCCAAGCCCTTCGACCTCGCCAGGCTCCGCGGAGCCCTGGAACAGGCCTGGGGGCGCCCCGTCCGCGACTCTTGAGGCACCACGTGGGGGGCGAGACCGAGGCCCGGGGTCGAGGTCCTCGGCCCTGCGCGCCGGGGCGGCTCACCGGGGCTGCTCCATGTGTCCCTCTGCGGTGATTCGAGCTAGGTTGGCTCCTGTGAGCAGGCCGGCACAGGATCCGCCCTCCCTGGGGGGCGCGCCGATCGAGGACCTCTGCGACGACCTCGTCGCGCAGAAGCTCCAGATCGACGCCGAGCTGGGACGCGGCGGGATGGGGCGCGTGCTGCGGGCCAAGGACGTCGACCTCAACCGCGACGTCGCGCTCAAGGTCCTGGCGGGGCAGAGCGATCCGAGCCGCTTCATGGCCGAGGCGCAGATCACGGGCCAGCTCGACCACCCGAACGTGATCCCGGTCCATGAGTTCGGGGTCAGCGCCACGGGCGAGCCCTTCTTCACGATGAAGCTCGTGCGCGGGCACAAGAGCCTGCGCGAGGTGATCGAGCTGCTGCGCGCGGGCGACCCGGCTGCTCACGCCGAGTTCAGCTTCGAGCGGCGCGCCCAGATCGTGCAGCGCGTGTGCGACGCGCTCGAATACGCGCACAAGCGGGGCGTGATCCACCGCGACGTGAAGCCCGACAACGTGCTGGTCGGGCCCCACGGCGAGGTCTACGTCGTCGACTGGGGGGTGGCCAAGGTCGTCGAGGGGGCGGCGGCGCCCAAGGACGAGCCGCGCGGAGACGTGGAGCAGGCGGTCCAGACCTTGGGCACCCGCTCGGACGTGACCCGCGACGGGGCCTCGGTCGGGACCCTGCTCTACATGCCGCCCGAGCAGGCCCTCGGCAAGCGCGAGCAGGTGGGCCCCTGGAGCGACCTCTACAGCCTGACGGCGGTGCTCTACGAGCTGCTCTCGCTGCACCACTACCTGGAGGACGTCGAGGCCGAGACGCCCTTCGACTTGCTCTACGCGATCGTGTCGCACCCGCCGAAGCTGGCCGAGCGCCACTACGATCGCCGCAACGGACGCGTCCCGCGCTCGCTCTCGAACCTCTGCAAGCGCGGCTTGAGCAAGCGGCCGAGCGAGCGCTGGGGATCAGCGGCGGAGCTGCGCGAGGCGATCCAGGGGTGGCTGGAGGGGCGGGCGCCGGTCGTGTGTCCAGGCACGCTCCTGCAGCGGATCCTGGCCCAGGGGATCAAGGCGATCGACCGCTTCCCCGTCTTGCTGCCGCTGCTGGCCGTGATCGGCCTGGCGGTGTTCGTGTCGCTCCAGATCACGCTCCTCTGGCGAGCGCTCCGCTAGGCTGGGCCCGTGCAAGACGACGAGCTGATCGCGCGGATCGAGGCGGGAGACGAGGCGGCCCTCTCGGAGCTCTTCGAGCGGCACGCCCCCAACCTGACCCGGGTGGCGCTGATGGTGCTCGGCGACCCGGCCGCCGCCGAGGACGTGGTGCAGGACCTCTTCGTGCGGCTCTGGGACGACCCCTCGATCTACGACCCCAGCCGCGGGCCCCTCGCGGGCTTCCTGCGGATGACGGTCCGCTCCCGCTCCCTGGACGCCGGCCGGAAGACCCGCGCCTACGAGAAGGCCAGCGAGCGGGCGGCCGAGCGTCGGCCCGAGGTGCTGCGCCCCCTGAGCCGGGCCGACAAGACCGGCCTCGAGGACGCCCTCGACGTGCTGCCCGAGGAGCAGCGGGAGCTCCTGCACCGGCTCTACTACCAGGGCCAGACCCAGAAGCAGATCGCCGAGGAGCTCGGCCTGCCCCTCGGCACGGTCAAGTCGCGGATGCGCCTCGGCATGGAGCGCATGCGCGAGCACTTCCGCCAGGCCCAGCAGCGCACGATGCCCCGCCTGCGCGGTCGCGGACAGGACGAGGCGGCCGAGTAGGTGGACGAGCGGCAGGAGAGAGCGAGGGCCGTTCCGAGCTCGCGCTGAGCGCAAGTCCAATGCTCCAGCGGGGGTGTCCAGCCTGGACGGGGCTCGGGAGTGATTCGGGCGCTCCGGACGAAACGAGGCGCGCAGGGCTGTGCCCCACGCGCCCCGACGTCCGAGTCCGACGCCCGAGTCCGACGTCCGAGTCCGACGTCCAAGAATGAGCGAGAGGCCTCCAGGGCCACGCCCTGCATGTATGCACGCTGCCGACTCTGAGCCCAAAGCTGGTTTGGGGTGGGCAAGGTTGCTCAATGAGCGAGCGGCGCACGTCGAGGAGCTCTCCACTCATGCCTCAGAAGAGTCGGCATGCTCTGTCGCTCATCACTTGAAGGACGAGACCTTTGCAGAGCCACGCCCAGCGTGTGAGCGCGCTGCCGACTCTGGGCCCAGAGATGGGGGTCTGGGGGGCGCAGCCCCCCAGGAATCACAGCGCCGCGGTCATGGCGCTGCGGTCGGCGCTCATGCACTGGGCGGCGCGCCAGTGGTTCTCCGGGAGGAGCTGGTTGGCGAAGAACTTCGCGGTCTCGACCTTGTTCACGTAGAAGGCCTTCTCCTCGTCCTCGCCGGCCCAGGTCTGGCGCTCGGCGGCGTCGCCGGGGGCGCCCAGCTCGGCCAGCTTGGCCTCGGCCACGAAGGCCTGCTCGAGGAGCAGGTGGGCGCCGACCACGTTGCCGACCACGGTCAGGAAGGGCGTCGCGCCCAGGGCCGCGCCGGTCAGGTCCTGCTCGGCCAGGCGGCCGCCGAGGACCTTGGCGACCTTGCCCGTCAGGGCCACGTGCTCGCCGAGGAGCTTCAGCTCACCGTCGAGCCGGCCATCGGCCTGGCCCGTGTGCTTGGCGGCGAAGCCGCCGATCTGCTCCAGGACCGCGGTCAGGGTCGCGCCCTGGTCGCGGGCGACCTTGCGGAACAGGAGGTCGATGGCCTGGATCCCGTTGGTGCCCTCGTAGACGCAGGCGATGCGCGCGTCGCGCACGAGCTGCTCGACGCCGTACTCCTTGCAGTAGCCGTAGCCGCCGAAGACCTGCATCGCGGTCGAGCAGGCCTGGAAGCCGACCTCGGAGCCGTAGGCCTTGCAGATCGGGGTCATGAAGCCGGCCAGGGCGCTGAGGCGCTTGCGCTCCTCGCCCTCGGCCGCGCCCTCCTGGTCGAGCAGGAGCGAGGTCTTGAGCAGCAGCGCCCGGCAGGCCTCGCTCTGGGCCTTGACCGTGAGCAGCATTCGGCGGACGTCGGGGTGCTCGATGATCGCCACCTTGTCGGTGGTGATCGACTTGCCCTTGGCGATCGAGGAGCCCTGGATCCGCTCCTTGGCGTACTTGAGCGCCATGCCGTAGGCGGTGGCGGCCAGCGCCTGGCCCTGCTGGCCGACGACGATCCGCTCCTCGTTCATGATGTCGAACATGATCTTGATGCCGTCGCGCGGGTTACCGATCAGGTAGCCCTCGCAGCCGCCGTTCTCGCCGTACTTCATCGTGGTCGTGACGGACCCGTGGATGCCCATCTTCTCCTCGATGCCGGCGCAGAACACGTCGTTGTCGATGGTCGCCTCGCCGTTCTCGTCGAGGCGCTTCTTGGGCACGATGAAGATCGAGAGGCCCTTGACCCCCTCGGGGTCGCCCTCGATCCGGGCCAGCACGATGTGGACGACGTTGTCGACCATGTCGTGGTCGCCCGAGGTGATGAACACCTTCTCGCCCTGGATCTTGTAGCGCTCGCCCTCGATGGGGATCGCCTTGGTGATCGAGGCGCCCACGTCCGAGCCGGCGCCGGCCTCGGTCAGGCACATCGTGCCCTGCCACTCGGCCGAGATCAGCTTGGTCGCCCAGGTCTGCTTCTGCTCGTCGCTGGCGCGGCGGGAGAGCATGTTGGCGCAGGCCCGGGTCAGACCGGTGTAGTTGTGGAAGGCGCAGCAGGAGCCGATGACCATCTCGTCGATGGCCGAGACGAGCACCAGGGGCAGCTCCTGGCCGCCGAGCTCCTCGGGGTGGGGCATGCTCCCCCAGCCGTCCTCGCGCCACTGGTCGAGGGCGCGCTGGTAGCCGGGCGCGGTCGTGACGCTGCCGTCCTCGTGGCGGGTGCAGCCGACCTCGTCGCCCTTGGCGTTGATCGGGGCCAGGAACTCGCTCACGAAGGTGTGGCCCGCGTCGAGGAACTGATCGATGGTGTCTTCGTCGAGCCCGGTGTGCTCGGGCGCCTGGAGGTGCTCGTAGAGGGCGAAGCGAATGTCGCGCATCTGCAGCGGGGAGTCGGCCATGGTTCTCTCTCCTGGGTGTAAGCGCGCGTAACTTACCCGATGGCTTGGGTCTCCACGACACTGGTGGGTGACAACAGCGTTCCGACAGGGGAGACCGAGGTGGTTCGCAAGCGGCGGAATGGGTCTCATTTGGGACGCATTGACGGCGTTTGGGATTGGCAACCCCCTTGCACTAGGAGGAGCACCCAGGGAGGGACCCCATGCCGCTCATTGCCATCGTCGCGATCGTGATCGTCGCAGCCGGACTCGTCGGAGCGGTCGCCGTCCCCGCCATCGTGGGCGGAGGGCAGGACCCTCAGACCCCTGAGCCCGCTCCCGCGGCCTATCAGGCCGCCCTCGACCCGAGCGACGGGGGGGTGGAGCAGGTCGAGACCCCCACCAGCAGCAGCGTCGACGCGCTCCCCGGCTGGGGTGAGCCCGCCCGCGAGCTGCCCGTCGAGGAGCGCCCCTACGGGCGCGTGCTCGACCCGAGCGAGTACGGCCCCGGCGCCCGCTCCTCCTACCCCGACAACTGGGACCACGAGCGCGACGAGCCCCTCCTGAGCGGCGGCGGTGACCAGCAGCTGCTCGAGGGCGGCCAGCGCGGCGAGGAGCCCGTAGTGCGCGGCGGCATGGACGCTTACGACCAGGGCCTCGACCGGCGCGAGGTCGACTCCAGCGCCCAGCAGCTGCCCGTGGTCGACGGCATGGAGGGCGCCCTGCGTCAGTTCGAGCAGGACGTCCGCACCAACAGCAGGCCCGTCGCCCCCGAGCCGATCGAGCAGGTCACGCCGGTCGAGGTCCTCCCCGCCGCCCAGGACAGCCTCCAGGGCGAGACGAAGCGCACCGTCAACCTCCGCCTGGGCGAGTAGCGCGCATAATGGCGGCTCCAAGGAGCTCGCCATGACCACCAGCGCCCTCATCGAAGAAGAGCTCCAGCTCCGCGGCCACGACGGGACCGCCCTCTTCGTGCGGCGGGTCCGCCCCTCCCAGGGCGAGCGCCGCGCCCGCCTGGCCTGGGTCCACGGCGTGGCCGAGCACGGCGGCCGCTACCTCTCGACGCTGCGCTGGTTCGCCGAGCGCGGCTTCGACTGCGCGGTGCTCGACCTGCGCGGCCACGGCCGCTCCGGGGGGCGCCGAGTGTTCGTCAAGCGCTGGGAGGAATACAGCGAGGACGTCACGGCCTTCCTGACCCACCTCGCGCGGGGGGAGGAGGCCAGCGAGGCCAGCCCGCTCTTGCTCTGCGGGCACAGCATGGGCGGGCTCGTGGTCGGCCGCGCGCTGCAGACCCACGCCGAGCGCTGGCCGACCTTGGCCGGCGCCGTGATCCTCTCGCCCTTCTTCGGGATCAAGGTCGCGGTCCCTGGCTGGAAGGTCGCCCTGGGCAAGGTCCTCTCGCGGATCCTCCCCTGGGCCGCGATCCCGAGCGACCTCGACCCCGACACCCTGAGCAAGGACCCCGAGGTCGGGCGGGCCTACATGGCCGATCCCCTGGTGACCCACAAGGTCACCGCGCGCTGGTACACCGAGGCCATGGCCCAGCACGAGCTGGTCTTGCGCGACGCCGGCCGAATGGAGCTCCCCCTGCTCTTCTTCCACGGCGAGGACGACGGGATCACCGACATCGCCGCCACCCGCCGCGTCCACGCCGCCGCCGGCAGCCCTGACAAGGAGCTGGTCACCTGGCCCGAGGGACGGCACGAGCTGCTGAACGAGGTCGAGAAGGAGCAGGTCCGCGCCCGCCTGCTCGAGTGGCTCGAGAAGCACCTCTAGGGAGTCCAGCGCCTCGCTCGCCCGCGCGCCTGCTCGGAGGCAGGACGGGCTGATACCCTCGCGCCCATGAGCACCCACACCGCCCCCGACCGCGACACCGCCTGCAAGCTGCTCGAAGACCTCGTCCGCGTCCCGAGCGTCTCGGGCGAGGAGCGCGCGGCCTCCGAGTTCCTCGTCGCCCAAATGCTCGCCCTCGGCTTCGACGCCGCCGAGGTCGACGAGGCGGGCAACGCCGTGGGGCACCTCGGCTCGGGCGAGAAGCGGCTCGTGATGCTGGGCCACATTGACACCGTCCCCGGCGAGGTCCCGGTGCGGGTCGAAGCGGGCGTGCTCTACGGGCGCGGCAGCGTCGACGCCAAGGGCCCGCTGGCGACCTTCGTGGCGGCCGCGGCTCGGGCGGGAGCGCGCGAGGGCTGGACCCTGACGGTGATCGGCGCCGTCGAGGAGGAGGCCCCGACCTCCAAGGGCGCCCGCCACGTGGCGCCCCTCTATCGCCCCGAGGCCTGCGTGATCTGCGAGCCGAGCGGCTGGGACGCGGTGACCCTCGGCTACAAGGGGCGCCTGCTCTGCGACTACCGCCTGAAGCAGGGGATCGGCCACTCGGCGGGCAAGGAGGACGGCGCGCCCGACGTGGCGGTCGCCTTCTACAACGGGGTCCTGGCGGCCGGCGCCGAGCTGAACGAGGGCCACCAGCGCGTGTTCGACCAGCTCACGCCCTCGCTCCTGAAGATCCAGAGCAGCGACGATGGCCTCTACGAGACGGTCGAGCTCACGATCAGCTGGCGGACCCCGCTCTGGTTCGACGAGGCCGCCTGGCGCGAGACCCTCGCCGGCCTGGCCGGCGAGGCGGAGCTCTCGATCTACGGCGGCGAGCGGGCCTCCAAGGGCGACAAGCGCAACCCGCTGGTCAAGGGCTTCCTCAGCTCGCTCCGCGCCCACGACGCCAAGCCGCGCTTCAAGGTCAAGACCGGGACCGCGGACCTGAACGTGGTCGGGCCCGTGTGGGGCTGCCCGATCCTGGCCTACGGACCGGGCGACAGCTCGCTCGACCACACGCCCAACGAGCACATCGAGCTCGACGAATACTGGCGCGCGGTCCAGGTCCTGCAGGGCGTGATCGAGAAGGTCACGGCCTAGCGCCCAGCCTGGCTCAGCGCAGCCAGCCCTCCTGGCGGAACCAGGTCAGGGTGTCGCGCAGGCCCTCGCTCACGTCGGGGACCTCGAGGAAGAAGCCCGTCTTGCGCAGGCGGGTCGCGTCGCAGCGGGTGCGGCCGACGTCGAGGCGGGGCAGCCCCGCGCGGCTGCGTGGGCGCGGGAGCGCGGCCAGGAGCTGGTGGCTCAGGCGGCGCGCGCGGGCGTGGGCGCTCGCCAAGGGCCCCGGGAGGTCGACCGAGACCAGCGGGTGGCCGGTGAGATCC
>CALDQK010000272.1 GCA_937911525.1 uncultured bacterium | reverse complement strand
GCCCTCGTCGCCGGCGCGCTCGCTCAGCTCCTGCTTGAGGTAGAGGTCCTCGAGCCGCTTGAGCATTGCGTCGCGCTCGAGGTCGACCTCGATGTCGCCGCCGACCGCGAGGCTGACCGCGCCGCTCTCCTCGGACACGATCACGACCACCGCGTCCTGCTGCTCGCTGAGGCCGATCGCCGCCCGGTGGCGAGCGCCGAGGCTCTCGGGGACCTTCGGGTTGCTCGGATCCGTCGGCGGCAGGAAGCAGCTCGCGGCCGCGATCCGCCCTTCGCTGATGATCACCGCGCCGTCGTGGAGGGGGGTGCCCTCGCCGCGCTTGGTCACGAAGAAGATCGACTGCAGCAGGGGCACGCTGACCGCGCCGTCCACGATCGTGGCCGGCGGCTCGGTGTATTCGGCGAGCGAGTCGTTGCGCTCGAGCACGATCAGGGCGCCGGTCCGCTTCTTGGACAGCTCGTAGGCGGCCCGCATGATCTCCTCGACCACCGAGCGCTCACGCGTCGGGGGAGCGAAGAAGCGCCCGCCGAGGCGGAGCGCCAGGATCCGTCGCAGCTCGGGCTGGAAGATCACGACCAGGCCGATCACCGAGGCCGCGAACACGTTGTCGAGCACGACGGTCAGCTTGGAGCCGTCGAACACGTCGCTCGTCGCCATGCCCCGCACGACGATGTAGGCGATCGCCAGCAGACCGGCCAGCGTCTTGAGCATGGCCTCGCCGCGGGTCCCGCGCAGGACCGTCAGCACCGCGAAGATCATGCCCGCGAGGATCAGGACCTCGGGCAGGTTGAGGCTGAGGAACTCGGTGTAGAGCTGATTCACGGGGCGCCCCCCGCGGCTCGCTCGATCGCCCACGCGACGCGCAGGGCGTCGACGGTCTCGCCCACGTCGTGGGTGCGGACCACGCGCGCGCCGTTGCGCACGGCCGCCAGGGCTGCGCCCAGGCCACCCGCCAGGCGGCCCTCGACGGGGCGCCCCTCGAGGAGCTCACTCAGCATTCGCTTGCGCGAGACCCCGATCACGACCGGAGCCAGGGAGCGAAAGCGCTCGAGGTTGGCCAGCAGGGCCAGGTTGTGCTCGAGCCGCTTGCCGAAGCCGATCCCGGGGTCGACCAGGAGCGCCTCGCTGGCGACGCCCGCCGCGACCGCCCGCTCGCAGGCCCGCGCCAGCGACTCGTAGACCGCGCTGACGACGTCGTCGTAGCGCGGGTCGCGCTGCATGGTCGCCGGCTCGCCCTGAATGTGGCCGACGCAGAGCGCGGCGCCGTGCTCGGCCGTCACCGCCGCCATGTCGGGGTCCGCCAGGCCGGTCACGTCGTTGACCAGGGCCGCGCCGGCGCGCAGGGCCGCGCCGGCGACCTCGGCCTTGCGGGTGTCGATCGAGATCGGCAGGTCGAGCTCGGCCAGCGCCTCGACGAGGGGGACCACGCGCCGCCGCTCTTCGGCCGCGGGCACGGGCTCGGCCCCGGGTCGCGTCGACTCGCCGCCCACGTCGAGGATCGCGGCGCCCGCCGCCGCCATGGCCCGCGCGCCCGCGAGCGCGTCGCTCAGCTCGAAGTGGCGCCCGCCGTCGGAGAAGGAGTCGGGCGTGACGTTGAGGATCCCCATCACGCGGGGGGCGCGCAGGTCGAGCGCCCCACCCCCGGGGAGGGCGACTGAGTCCACGCGAGCTGGAGCGTCCGCCCTCACTTCGCGCGCACCTCCTCCACCTCGCCCGCCAGGAGCACCTCGCGGCGCTGGCCGTCCTCGTGCTCGAGGACCAGGCCGCCGGTCGCGCTCAGGCCCGAGGCGATCCCGCTGACCCGCTTCTCGGGCGAGAGGCGGACGGTGATCGGCTGACCGAGCAAGGGCATGCGCGCCGAGGCCATGGCCAGGATCGTGGCGCCGCCGCCGCGGCGGATCGCGCCGTAGTGACCGAAGAAGTGCGCCAAGAAGCTCTCGAGCAGGACCTCCGGCGGGGGAGCCTCGCCGCCGCGGACCGCAGCCACGCTCGTGGCGAGCTCGGCGACCTCGGGCGGCAGCGCGCTGAGGTCGGTCGCGACGTTGATCCCGACCCCGAGCACCAGCCGGTGGCCCACCTCGTCGCGGTCCATTTCGCCGAGGATCCCGGCCACCTTGCGCCCGTTGACGTGCACGTCGTTGGGCCACTTGAGCGTGGCGGGCACGTCGTGCTCCTCGAGGGTCTGCACCGCCGCCAGGCCGCCCAGGAGCGTGACCGGGAGCCGACGCAGCATGGCGTCGTCGGGGCGCAGCAGGAGCGAGAAGTAGAGCCCGCCGCTGGGCGAGCTCCAGGCGCGCCCTCGTCGTCCGCGCCCCGACTCCTGGGCGAGGGACACGACCATGCTCCCCTCGGGAGCGCCCGCGGCCGCGAGCTCCTTGGCGCGGTCGTTGGTCGAGCCGATCGAGGCGTGGACCTCGATCTGGGGATCGGAGACGGGAAAGCGGGCGCTCGCGAGCGCCGCTTCGTGCGCGCTCCGCGCCTTCGCCTCGTCGAGCGGCAGCGCCTCAGTCACCCATGTTCCTCCGAAAGTCCCCGCGGGGTGCGAGTTTAGCATTCCCGCGCGCGGATGGCTCACCTTCGCTGGGGCCAGCTCCTCCGAGCAAACCTTTTGCAAGCCCTGGGCGCTCCCGTCGCGCGCCCGGGGCCCTCGGGCTAGGTTGCCTACATGCGCCGCGCCTCCCTCGTGCTCTTCCTCGCCTGCCTCTGGGCTGCCCCAGCTCTGGCGCAGCCTGCCTCCCGCCCCGCGTCGGGCTGGACCGTCGAGCGGGCGCGCCAGCGCGCCTTCGTCGACGTCTACTTCCGCGGCCCGCTGCCCGAGGCCGTGGAGGACGCCGACGCCTATCGCGCCTTCCTCTGCCGGAGCCCTCAAGGCGATCGCGTCCGCCTGCGCGCCGAGGAGCAGCCCGAGGGAGTCCGGCTCCGCCTGCGCAGCCCGCGTCGCCTCCTGCCTGGCGGCTACACGCTGCTCTTCCTGGCCGAGAAGGGCGACGAGGTCCTCGCCCAGGAGCCGGTCGCCCTCGGCGGCGCCGAGGAGGCCGCGGCCAGCGCGGCGCGGATGGACGCCTGGTATCGCGGCGCCCTCTCGACCTTTCGCGAGCTGAGCGCGACCCTCGAGCGCCGCGGCCGCTTCCACGCTGCCCTCAACGCCGCCGGCGAGCAGCGGAGCCACGTCGCGGCGTCCTTTCAGCGCGACTTCCTCGCGCGCAACTGGACCCCGGGGCTGGTGGGCGCGCGCATGGACCTGGCCACCTTCCGCCGTCGACTGGTCCTGCCGCCCCGCCCCGAGCTCCTGGCCGCCCTCGAGCGCCTGGCGGCCGCGCTGGCTCCCCGCCGAGACGCCTGGGTCAAGGCCCTGACCCAGAGCAAGCCCGCCCTGGACCAAGCCCCACTGAGGAAGGCGATCGAACCCGTGGTCCAGGCCGGCGAAGCCTTGAAGCCGACCCCGCTCCCGGGCTGGCTGGGAGGGCCGCTGGGCGAGCTGCCACCGCTGCCGACGCCGGGCAAGCCCTACACCAGCCCCCTCGGGTTCAGCCTGACCCTGCCCGCGGGCAGCACCGTCGAGACGCCCCTCGATCCGATCAACCGCGTGTTCGCGAAGGTCGCTGGGAGCAACGTGCTGGTCCAGGTGCGCGAGGTGCCGGACGCGACCACGCCCGAGCAGCTGCGAGAGGTGCTCGAGGTCGGCGCCTGGGAGACCTGGGACAGCTACAAGCGTTTGGGGGGCGGGCCCCTCGAGCAGGGGGGCCACGAGCTGGACTTCCGGGCGCAGATCCTGAGCCGCCTGGACGGCACGATCCAGCCGGCGCGGGTCTACCAATACAGCCTCTTTCCGGCCGCTGGAGGGCGGATCTACAGCCTGGTGATCCTGCGCCCCGACACCAAGCAGGACCTGTCGGCCGAGCTGCTCGAGATCGTGAAGAGCTTTGGGGTGAAGCGGTGAGCGAGGAGAAGCCGGACCCGGCCGAGACCGAGGGCCCGACGACCGAGTCCCAGAGTCCGACGACCGAGCCCGAGACCGAGAGCCCGACGACCGAGCCCGAGAGCCCGACGACCGAGCCCGAGCGCCCGACGACCGAGGCCGAGCCCGAGACCGAGACCGAGCGCCCGACGACCGAGGCCGAGCCCGAGACCGAGACCGAGAGCCCGACGACCGAGCCCGAGGCCGAGCCCGAGACCGAGACCGAGAGCCCGACGACCGAGCCCGAGACCGAGATCGCGCACGAGGCCGGGGGGCCGAGCGCGGGGGTGAAGGCGAAGGACTCCGACGAGGGCTGGATCCAAATGGTCGCCCTCGCAGCGGTGATCGGGATCGCCGCGCTGCTGATCCACGCCTATCGGGCCCGCCAAGCCAACCCGGGGCCTTCGCCCCGCGCCACCAGCACGCGCGGCGGAGACGGCGGGGGCTCTCGGGAGGAGGCCACCAAGCGGCTCGGGGTCTACCTCGAGACCAAGGACGGCTTCCTCGTCGTCCTGCGCACCCTCTCGGGCGGTGCGGCCGAGGCCGCTGGGGTCCGGGCTGGGGATCGGATCCTCGCGATCGATCAGCGCGCGATCGAGGTCAGCGCGGGCGACCCGATCGCCTCGGCGGCGCCGATCTTCGCCCGCTTGGCCGCCCTGCGGCCCGGCGAGGGGGTGCGGCTCCAGATCCAGCGGCAGCGAGAGGAGGGCTACGGTGACCCCGAGTGGGTCCCGGTCACCTTCGCCCAGGGCAAGGGCTTCGAGCTCGGCCTGGCGCGCGAGCTGATCTCGACCGGCGTCGCCCAGCTCGTCTCGGCGCAGCGCAGCGACGGCTGGTGGTCGCACTATCACGTGCCCCTCCCGCCCGAGGGCCCGCGGCCGAGCGTGGCGGTCAGCGCGCTGGTGGCCTACGCCCTGCGCCGCGCCGAGCCGCAGCTGGGCGAGCTGGAGCGCGCGCGCCTCGGGGACCTCCTCGACCGCCTGGTCGCGTCCCGCGCCCCCGACGGGGGGGTCGTCGACCCCGAACACGGCGTCCAGCACCGGGTCTACGCCAGCGCGCTCACGCTGCTGGCGCTCCACGACGCCGCGGGGAAGGTCGCCGAGCGTCACAGGGCGGCGGCGGGCGAGCTGCGCGCCTGGCTGGCGGAGGTTCAGGTCGCGGAGCAGCACGGGATCGGGGTCGTGGACCGCCGCTACGGGGGCTGGAGCTATCGCGACGACTACGGGCCCACGCTGCGAACCGACGTCAGCACCGCGCGCTTCGCCTTGCAGGCCCTGGCCGACGCGGGCCTCCCGGCCGACGCCCCCGCCTGGGAGCGCGCGGGAGCCTTCCTGGACCTGGTCCAGAACCACTCCCTCCTCAGCGCGCCGGACGACCCGCAGCGCAAGCGCGAGCGCCCGCTGCGCGACGGCGGCTTCTCCTTCACGCCGCTGACGAGCAAGGCCGGACGAGCGATCCTGGACGGGATCGTGGTCGGACGCAGCTACGGGAGCGCGACCGCCGACGGCTTGATCGGCCTCCTGGCCGTGCGCGGCCTGGATCGCCGCCGCTCCGACAAGCGCCGCGGGCCGCGCGACCCCTCGGTCCTGGCCGCCCTCAGCTGGCTGGCGCGGCACTTCAGCGTGAGTGAGAACCCAGGCTTCGAGCCCGACCCCACCGGCT
The DNA here is from genome assembly GCA_937911525.1 of uncultured bacterium. Taxonomy (GTDB): domain Bacteria; phylum Planctomycetota; class J058; order J058; family J058; genus NORP233. The sequence continues at coordinate 13,854 of CALDQK010000272.1, read as the reverse complement.
GGAAGGACGGGCTCTACTTCTACTACGTGGCCTCGCTCAGCCAGGCGCTCCACCGCGCGGGGGTGTGGTCGATCGAGCAAGAGGGCAAGGCGCGAGTGTGGGCTCGCGAGCTGGTCACGACCCTGGGCTTCCGCCACGGCCAGCGCGGCCGCAGCTTCGGGAGCGACTCGGGCCTGATGCACGAGGACCTGCCCGCGATCGCGGCCTCCTTCGCCGTCCTGGCCCTCGCCGACGCGCGCGACCGCCTCGAGCTCGGCGACGGCGTGCGCCTGAAGGACGAGGCCCCGCCGCCGGCGCTCGCGGTGGTCGAGCCTGCGCCGCCGCCGCCCGCCGACGCCTACGAGCGCGCCAAGCGGCTCTATCAGATCGCTTGCAGCTCCTGCCACGCCACGGGCGGGACCAACGGCCCCGTCCTGGACGGAGTCGGCGCGGTCTACCTGAGCGAGCACGGCAGCCGCAAGCGCGCGGGGCAGCGCCTGCGAGCCTTCTTGCAGGACCCCCTCAACGAGCCGGCGCTCCTGGGCTGGGGCAAGCAGAACGAGCGCACCATGGCGCGCCCGGCCCTCAACGACCAACAGCTCGACGACCTCGTCGCCTACCTGCTGGACCGTTAGCCCTCAGCTCCAGCTGAAGCGGGCGATCAAGATCGGGATCCCGACCCCCGAGCCGATCGCGATCCCGAGCAGCGCGGCGTCGGTCACGAGGGCCAGCGGGAAGAGGCTCGCCAGGGCAACGCGGCGGGCCAGGCCAGGGCCCGGCGGACCCGCAGGGGGGAGGGGCGGCAGCGAGCCGACGGGGATCTTCTTGCCCGCCTGGAGCCGAATCAGGGCGCCGTAGTGCAGGTAGATCTCGCCCTCGCGGCCGAGCCCGAGGGGGATCCCCGCGGCGGGCGGCTCACTCGCGGGCCTCGGCTCGGCGTAGGCCAGGGCCGGCCAGTGGCGCAGGGCCGGCCGCGGCGCGCGGCGCACGAAGAGCCAGCCGCGCTGCTCGCCACGCTGATAGCGAACGCGCACGTAGACCTCGCCTCCCGGCAGCTCCCAGGCCGCCAGCAGCTGCTGTGGCCGGTTGGGCTGGGGCTTCGGGCGGGGTTGGTGGGGCGTCAGGGGGTCCTTGTTCCAGGCCTCGACCAGCGCCGGCGTCGCGCAGCCGCTGCAGCTCGTCGCCAGGGCCAGGGCCAGCAGCGCCAGCCGATTGCTTCCTCGCATGAGTCCCTCTCCTCGGTGCGAGTGAGAGAGCTCAGGGCGAATCGGTTTCGTCCTCCTCCGGTGAGCGGAGGATCTCGTCCCAGCTCGGGGGTGGGTCGAGCTCGCGGCGGAGCACGACCCAGGAAGAGCTCGCCGGGCGGCTGCGGCGCCGCGCTCTGGCCGCCCGCTCCCGAGGGGCCCTCCCTCAACGCGGCGGCGGCGGCGGCGGCGGCGGGGGCGGAGGCGGAGGCGCTCCGCCGCTGCGGCCGCTGCGAGAGCTGCCCCGGGCGGCCTTGCGCTGCTGGCTGGCGTAGGGCGAGCCGCTGCTGGTCGTGCCCGACTTGAGCGCCCGCTCGAGCCCCAGGGCCGCGATGTTGGCGGCCGCCATCAGCAGGTCCCGGTCGCCTTCGGTGAAGGCGTAGGCGTGCATCATGTGGTCGAGGTAGATCAGGCCCGAGATCCGCTCGCCCAGCCACAGGGGGGCGCACAGGATCGAGCGCACCTGGAGGTCCTGGATCGAGCTGGCGTGCTTGAAGCGCTGGTCGATCACGGCGTCGTTGACGAGCACCGAGACGCGCTCGGTGATCACCTTGCGGGCCATGGTGTGGCTGACGCCGAGCCGGAGCGCCTCGGCGTGGCTGCGCTTGGGCAACGCGCTGCGCCCACACTCGGGGTAGAGGCTGCGTCCGTCGGCGCTGAGGCGCATGATCGCGCCGCGCTCGGCCGGGATCACGGCCAGGATCCGCGCCAGGACGTAGTCGAAGAACTCGTGCAGGTCGGTGATGTTGGTCAGGACGCGCGAGATCTGCGCGATCGTCCGCATGTGCGCCCGCTCCTGCTCACCGCGCGAGGCGCCGCGCTGGATCGCGCTCTCCTCCACGGCGGCGGGCGGAATCGGCGTCTTGTCCTCGGGCCGGATCCGGCGCTGGGCCTTGGTCGCCGGGCCGTTGCCGAAGGAGTCCGCCATGGGATCGGTGGCCGGCGGCGGCTGGACGGCGTTCTTGAAGGCCGAGATCACCTCGGGCGAGCGGGTGCTGGTGACCGGCTGCACGCCCTGACGGGGCTGGAGGTTGGGCGAGTAGATCTTGAGGTTGCCGCTCTGGTTGGCGACGTCGCCGAAGTCGACGAAGAGACGGGTGCGCCCAACCTTGAGCACGTCGCCGGGGAGGAGGTAGCACTCCTCGTGGATCCGCTGCCCGTTGACGTAAGTCCCGTTGTAGGACTCGAGGTCCCGCACGATCACGCGGCTGTCGCGGTGGCTGACCTGGCAATGCCGGCGAGAGAGGTAGCCGTCGTCGATGGTGACTTCGTTGGCTGGATCTCGCCCGAGAACCAGCGCGCCGGTGATGGGGACGCGCAGCTGCGCGCCCTTCTCATGGACGATCACCAGGGTGGGGTCTTCCACCAAAGTCCTTGGGTGGGGACGGTTAGTTCTCGCCTGGAGCTTAGCAGTCGCTTCACGGGGGGGCCAGGTCTCCGGCTTTCCCTTCCACGGGTTGCTTGGCACGAGTCCGATGCACTACCTTCCACTCAATGGGTGACCTATCCTCCAGCAGCGGCGGCCACCGCGCGCTCAAGAAGCGCACCATGGGCGGGACCTTCGACGTCGCCGGCGCGACTCAGGCCCTCGAGCTCCTCGAAGAGGAGAAGCTCTACGGCTCGCTGACCGTCAGTGACGGGCTGATCGATCTCTGCTGCTTCTTCACTCGCGGCGGGCTGCGCGTGATCAGCTCGGGCCGCAACCTCCCCTCCCTGCGCGCGCGCCTCGTCGCCGACGGGCTCCTCGGCGAGAAGGACGCCCGCAAGGTCGCGCAGGTGATCAACAGCACCCGCGGCAAGGACGTCAAAGACGAGCGGGAGATCCTGATCCGGGAGCTCCACTGGAAGCCCAACGACGTCGACGAGGTGGTCGCCGAGCTGCTCGAGGAGTCGCTCCTCGACTGCCTGTTCTGGGACGACCCCCAGTTCGAGGTCAGCACCGGCGAACCCAACATGGAGATCATGCAGCGCACGGACCTCTCGGCGCTGACCCTCTCGATCGGTGTGGGCAAGCTGATCACCTCGATCAAGAACCGCCTCCGCAGCGTGTCGGAGATCCGCCGCACCGTCGCCTCGCTCGACGTCGTCGCCGAGCCGACCGCCAAGGGGCGCAGCGCCGTGGACGAGGGGCTGCCCCTCGGCGACGGGCGCCCAGGGCGTCAGCGCCTGCGCTTCATTCGGACCGTGGTCAAGGAGCCAGGCCTCGACGCGCGGACCCTCGGCCACCGGGTCAAGATCGGCGAGCTCGAGGTGGCGACCCGGCTCCACGAGCTCTCGACGCGCGGCTACCTGAACGTGACGCGCAAGCCGCGGAGCAAGAAGGAGGAGATGGCGCGGATCCGCGAGATGGAGGAGGCGATCGACCAGGCCCTCAACCAGCTCCTGCGCCGCAACCGCCTCGCCAAGAACTCGGCCGCCGTCGGCGACGAGGCGCGCGCGGCTCGTCACCTCGCCCGCGCGGGCGGCCTCCTGATGCAGGACGGCCGCGCCGACGAAGCCGTGCGGACCTTCTCGCAGGCGCTCCGCCACAGCGAAGACGACCTCGAGGCCCGCGAAGGCTTCGTGCAGGGCCTGTGGGCGACCGGCAAGAAGGAGCAGGCCGCGCGCGAGTCCGAGCAGCTCGGACAGCGCTACCTGAGCCTGAACCTGCCCGGGCGCGCGCGGCGCGTCCTGGAGCGCGCCCTCGGCTACGAGGAGCAGACCTCGACCCTCTCGCTCTTCGTGGAGTCGCTGGTGCGGCTCAAGCGCACCAAGGCCGCGGCCGACGCTGGCCAGCGGCTGGTCAACCGCCTCCGACGAGAGGGCCGCGAGGGCGACGCGCAGGAGGTCGCCGGCCGCCTGATGGCCCTCGGCGACGACGAAGACCGCAGGCGCCTGGCTCGCGCCGCGGGCGTCAACCGCAAGGCCCTCGCCGCGCTGGTCGTCATCGGCGCCCTGCTCGGCGCGGGGTTCTACCCGCTGCAAATGCGCGCCCAAGCCCAGGGTGACTACAAGCTCGCCGTGCGGAGCGTGCAGGACGAGCTGGCCCAGGCCCAGAGCTGGGACAAGGTCGGGCCCGCGGTCCAGCGCAGCCTCGACCTGCTCCGCCCCTTGAGCGCCGGCGAGAGCAAGATCGCGCTGCGCGCGCGGGACGCCACGCGGCGCCTCGAGAACATTCAGGCCGACCTGCAGCGCGCGGACCGCCTGGTCGGGGGGCTGCCCTGGCAGGAGAGCGCCGACGCCGAGTTCCTGCTCTCCGACGTCGAGCAGCTGGCGACCAAGGTCGAGTCGGAGGCCCTCAGCGCCCCGCTGATCACCCTCAAGCAAGAGCTCCAGACCTACCAGAAGGAGTTCCAGCGGCGCCGCGCGCTCCTCTCGAGCATGGGCCTCGGCGACGAGTCCTTCGCGGCGGCGCGTCAGCTGCGCGAAGAGTTCAGCAAGCTGCCGAGCGGGCTCGAGATGGCCTTCGTTCCGATCAAGGTCACCAGCGAGCCCTCCGGCGCGACCGTGACCGTCGACGGGGTCGAGTTCAACCGCCAGACCCCCGACGCGACCCTCAACATGCCGCTGCGCGGCTCGGTCCGCGTCGAGGTGTGGCTCGCCGATCACGAAACGCGAGAGCGAGAGCTGAGCTTCGACGAGCTCGAGGGTCCGGTGGTCCACTTCGAGCTCGAGCCCAAGGGGGGGCGCCCGCGCCCGACCAGGACGCCGAAGCCGCGCCCGACGCGCTCGCCGACGCCGACCAGGAGCCCCAGCCCCAAGCCGACTCGCAAGCCGCGCCCGCGCCCCTCGCCGACCCGCAGCAAGCCGGCCTACGTGGCCCAGGTCGAGCTGCGCGAGGGCTACCTCAAGGGCAGCCCGCCGCGCGGCATGAGCGTGACCTACGAGGAGGAGCGCGACTTCTTCAAGGAGATCCGGCTCAACAACCGCTACCGGGTCTACATTCAGCCCGTCAACCTGATCGAGGGCCAGAAGGTCTACATGACGGGCTGGCGGATCACGATCTACGTGCGTCGTCGCGCCGGGTGGAAGCCCGAGCGTCCGCGCGTGTTCGAGCTCGACGAGCGCTACCTGCGCCTCGTGACGCTTCACCCGGGGCGCAAGCTCCACGTGGGGCGCTTCTCCCGCACCGTGCACCTCGACCTCGAGTACGCGCGCGAGGTGGCGGAGGAGGGGATCGAGCGGATGCTGATCGAGCTCCAGCGAGGGGAGCGCCGGTGAGCAGCGATCCCGAGTTCCTCGACGCCCGCCCTGGCACGACCCGCCATGAGGAGCCGGTCGGCGACCCGATCGGGATGGACGAGATCCCCGACGAGCTGATGTTCTCGGACGAGGCGGACGGGCCGCCGATCGAGGATCCCCCCGCGCAAAGCGGCGAAGCGGTCGGGCCGAACGCAGGCGTAGAGGTCCAGTTCGCCGACGGCGGCGGCGACATCGTGTTCGCCGACGACGACGCCGGCCCGGCCGCCGCGGCCCGGCAGAAGAAGAAGGACCTCCGCTCCAGCGGGCGGATGCGGGCGATCTCGGCCAGCGCCAAGACCCTGGGCGGCAAGGGCGAAGGGGGCCCCGACGACTGGTCCCGTCGCGAGCGCTCGCCCGAGGAGGACGCGACCGCCCTGGCCTTCCTCGAGGACCAGCTTCACCCGGCCCCGGAGGGGGACCCCTACCTCGGCAAGGAGGTCGCGAACTTCCGGGTCGAGGGCTTCCTGCGCGTGGAGCGCGGCGTCCGCAGCTACCTGGCGCGCGACGAGGAGAGCCGCGAGCCCTGCCTGCTGCGGATCTACCCCACGATCGGCGGCTACGGCGAAGAGCTGAGCCGCCTGGCTCAGCGCGCCGAGCGCTCGGCGCGCGTCGAGCACCCCGGGCTCTCGATCTGCCTGGGCGTCGGCAAGGTCAAGGACGCCTTCTATGCGGCGCACGAGCCGCCGCTCGGGCGCACGATCGCTCAGCTGCTCGCCGAGGGCGAGCAGTTCACGAGCGACGAAGTGCTCCTGATGCTCGAGCAGCTCTCGCGCGCGCTCGCGACCCTGCACTCACGCCAGCTCGTTCACGGCGACGTCTCGATCAACACGATCCGCCGCGAGCGCGCCGGCTGCTACGTCCTCTGTGACGCGGGCCTCGGTCGCGCGCGCCCCGAGCTGAGCTTCCTCTCGGCGGGCGGCGAGGTCGTGGGCACCCCCGGATTCATCGCCCCCGAGACCGTCGACAGCGGCAAGGTCGAGCCGAGCGCCGAGCTCTACGCGCTCGGCTGCGTGGCCTGGACGATGATCACGCGCCAGCCGCCCTTCCTCAAGGAGGACCCCGTCCAGACGCTCCTCGACCAGCTCAACTGCGAGATGCCGCCGGCCCGCGCCCCCGAGGGCGCGCCGGAGCCCCCGCCCGACCTGGTGCTGATCGTCTCGAAGCTGACCGGCTACACGACCTTCGACCGCTACCGCAACGCCAACGACCTGATCGCGGACATTCGCAAGCACCGCAAGGGCGAGGACCTCCAGCAGCTCACCCCTCAGGAGCGGCCGGACGACCCCTCGGACATGGCCCCCGTGCGCGTCGGCGGAGGCAAGCTCGTCCTCCTGCTCCTGCTCCTGATCGACGCCGCGCTCGCGACCTTCCTCTTGATCAAGCTCTCCGAGGTGGAGGCGACCACCTTCGAAGACCCGGTGCGCGGCTACGTGCTCCCCCTCCCCGGGGTCGAACCAGGGAAGTAGCAGGGGCACTTGCGTCCCAATCCGGCCAATATTTCACTTCAGGTCGCGATGGCGTCAGGGGATGGCTATTCTCAGGCGGTGTGACCTGCGGGGGGGTCCATGGCAAGTCCCTTACGTGTACTGGTGGTCGACGACAGCGAGGTCATCCTCCTCGCTACGGCGGAGGGACTGAGCGCGGAGGGCTTCGAAGTCGAGACGGCCACGAACCCGATCCTGGTCGCCTCCCAGCTGCGCAAGTTCTCCCCCCACGTGCTGCTCCTCGACGTGGACATGCCGGCCCTCAAGGGACCGGACGTCGTCGCCGCCCTGCGCAAGACCGACGCGCTCGGCAACACCTCGGTGGTCCTCTACTCGGCGACCGAGAACGAGGAGAACCTGCGCCGCCTGGCCCGGGAGTGCGGCGCGGCCGAGGCCTTGCCCAAGTCGGTCCGCGGGCCAGCATTGGCTCGACGCCTGCAGGCGCTCCGCCGGAGCAAGCTCGACGAGAGCGGTCGCTTCCGCCGGCTGAGCCTCAAGGCGATCGTGATCACGCCCGTCGACGTCGAGTCCGAGCTGGTCGGCCACCTCAACGCGCTCGGGGTGGAGACCGAGGTGCGCGGACCCTTCGGCGTCGACCGCGCCCTGCGCGAGGGCGCCGTTCAGCTGGCCGTCCTGCACGAGGGCGCCTTCAGCCGCCCGCTGAACGAGGTCGCCTCCCGACTGCGCCAGCGCGGACTGCTCGAAGGAGTGGCCCTGCTCGTGGTCTCGCGCCAGCCGGTCGAGGGCGCCGACGCCCACCTGGTCAGCAGCGCGATCTCGCGGGCGGCGCTGACCCGGCGAGTCAACCAGGCAGTCGCGGAGTCCAAGGCTCGCCGCTCCTCGTGAGCGACGGGGCTGGCTAGCCGGTCGTGAGCGACACCCCCCCAGAAGCTCGCGCGGAGCAGGCGCTGCTCCTCCTCGACCTCGGCGAAGACTGCTACGCGCTCCCCGCAGGGCAAGTCGAGATCGTGCTCCGCAACGACCTCCCGCGCACCGAGATCCCCACGGCCCCGGCCCACGTGCCCGCCGTCGTGAATCATCGCGGGCGCGCGCTGCCGATCCTCGACGTCGAGGCCTTCCTCGACCTGCCCCGTGAAGGCGAGCGCGGCCGCCTGGTCGTGCTGCGCGCGGCCGACATGTCGGTCGCGCTCCCGGCGCGGAGGATCCGCGGGATCCGCAGCCTCGCCACCCGCCCGGCGGAGCCCGGGCTGCGCTTCGCCCTGGGCCTGGTCGACCTCGAGGAAGGCGCGGCCCAGGTGCTCGACATTCCGGCCCTGCTCCGCGCCGCCGCAGCGCGAGGACGGCGGTGATCGAGCTCCTCCGCTTCGAGCTCGGCGCACACTCCCTCGCCCTGCGCCTCGACTCCATCGAGCGCTTCCTGGAGCCCGACGCCGACCTCCCCGCCGAGGGGAGCCTGCCCGAATCCCTCGGCCTGCCCGCCAGCGAGGGCGTCCTGGTCGAGGTCGGCGGACGCCGGGTCGCGCTCGGGGCCCGCGGCGCCGTCCAGCAGGTCGCGGCCGACGCCCTCACCCCCCTGCCGCCGCCCCTCTCCGCTCACCCCGCGATCACCGGGCTGGTCCTCCTCGGCGCCGCGGCTCCGCTGCTCCTCGTCGACCCAGGCCGAGTCTCGTGAGCGTCCACGACCGCTTCCGAGAGGTCGCCGCGGCGCGGATCAAGCGGATCGAGCAGGAGCTCCTCGCCTGGGAGGGCGACGAGGAGGCCTCGCTGGGCGAGACCCTGCGCGAGCTGCACACCCTCAAGGGCGAGGCCAACGTGCTCGGGCGGCAGGTCCTGGCCCAGCTCAGCCACGCCGTCGAGGACGCGCTGGGGACGGTCCACACCGGCCAGCGCGAGCGCTCGCCCGACCTGCTGGACGCCGCGCTGGCGGCGCTGGACGCCATGAGCCTCGCCGTCTCGGGAGAGCAGCTCCCCCCCGAGCAGCTCGAGGCGCTCCTGGGCGAGCTGAGGGGCGGAGAGCAGAGCGCGGCGCCCTCGGAGCCCAACCGGGAGCAGATCGCCCAGCCCTGGACCGAGCGAGAGCGCCAGACCCTGCTGCGCGTCGACCCCGAGCGGATCGCGCGCCTCTCGGAGCTCGCCAGCGACCTGCTGATGCTGCGCGACCGCAGCGAGCGCCGGGCCCGCGGGCTGCTCGAGATCGTGCGCGAGGTCCGCCGCGCGACGCGCGGCCAGGAGCCGCCCTGGCTGAGCGGCCTGGTCCAGCTCGCCCGCGAGACCAGCGGCGACGCCTTCCGCAACGCGCGCTTCGTCAGCGAGCTCAGCGACCAGCTCCGCCAGCTGCGCCTCTCCCCGATCCGCGACCTGCTCGAGGGCTACCGCCGCTCGGCCCGTGACCTGGCCCGGACCGCCGACAAGGAGATCAACGTCGAGATCCGCGCCGAGGCCGTCGAGGTCGACCAGGCGGTGCTCGAGGTCCTGAGCGAGCCGCTGCTCCACCTGATCCGCAACGCGATCGCTCACGGGATCGAGCGCCCCCAGGCCCGCGCCAGCGCAGGCAAGGAGGCCGCCGGCTTGCTCGAGCTGACCGTGCGCCAGTCGGGCGCGCACGTCGAGGTGGTCGTCGCCGACGACGGCAAGGGGCTCGACCCCTTCGCGCTCCAGGAGGCAGCCCGCGAGCGCGGCCTGATCGGCCCCGATGAGGTCCTGAGCGAAGACGAGGCCTTCGAGCTGATCTTCCAGCCGGGCTTCTCGACGGCCAGCGAGCTGAGCGAGCTGGCCGGTCGCGGGGTCGGCCTCGACGTCGTCCGTCAGCGCCTGCAAGAGCTGGGCGGGGACCTCGAGGTCCGCTCGGACCTCGGCCTCGGGACCGAGTTCCGCCTCCGGCTCCCCCTCGACCTCGCCCTCAGCCAGGCCCTGATCTGCGTCGCCAAGGGCAGCCCCTACGCCCTCGCCGTGGACCGCGTCGAGCGGGTCACGCAGCTCGAGCCAGGTCAGCGCACCAGCCTCGCGGGCCGCCCGGGCCTGCGCCTGGGCGAGACCACGATCCCGCTCCTGACCCTGCGCGACCTGCTCCCGGGGAGCGGTCCGGCCGCGCCCGAGGGCCCGACGCCCCTCGTGTTGCTGCGCACCCGCCGCGGCCTCCTGGCCCTGGCCCCCGACGCGATCCAGGGCCAGCGCGACGTGGCCTTCCGCCCGCTCGACCCCTTCCTGGCCGAGCTCGAGCTCGTGCAGAGCTCTTGCGTGCTGGCCGACGGCTCGGTCGCGCTCCAGCTCGACCCCCTCGCGCTGGCCCGGCAGGCGGTTGCCCGCCGCGCGGCGGGCCGCCGCGCGCCCCGCCCCAAGAAGATCCGGGTGCTCGTGGTCGACGACTCCGAGATCACGCGCGAAGTGATGGCGCAGGTGGTCGAGAGCATTGGCTACCAGGCCATCCAGGCCCGCGACGGCGTCGACGCCCTGGAGCGCCTCAGCGAGGCCAAGCCTGCCCTGGTCCTCAGCGACCTCGAGATGCCCCGCATGGGCGGCCGCGAGCTGACCCGCCAGATCCGCGCCCGGCCCGGCCCCCACCTCCCCGTCGTGATCATCACCACTCGCGGCTCGGCCGCCGAGCGACGTGCCTGCCTCGACGCTGGCGCCGACGCGTTCATCGACAAGTCCAAGTTCCGCGGCGACGAGCTGGTCGAGACCTTGCGCAGGCTGGTCGAGTGAGCGCCCGCACCCCCGCCGAGCTCCTGCGCCGCCGGCTCGGGCTCTCTCCCTCCAGCCGGACCCTGGCCCAGGTGGAGGAGGTCCTGCTGGCCGGGCTCGACCCCACCACCTCGCTGGCCCAGCGGATCTCGAGCCTCGAGCGCGCCCCCCTCAGCGACCCCCGCTGGATCGAGCTGCTCGAGCGGGCCCTGATCGGCAAGACCTCCTTCTTCCGGCACCCCGAGCAGCTCGCGGCGATCGCCCGCCTGCTCCGCACGCGCCCGGGTCCGCTCAAGCTGTGGAGCGCCGGCTGCGCCAACGGTATGGAGCCCTACTCGCTCGCGCTGCTCTTCAGCGAGAGCGAGACCGAGGTGCTCGGGACCGACCTCTCGCCGCAGTCCCTCGCCGTGGCCCGCGAGGGGCGCTACACCGCGAACCAGCTCCGCGACTTGCCGCCTCGCTATCGGGACCGCCTGCGCCTGGTCGAGGGCCGCGTCCCCGAGCGGATCCGCCAGCGAGTCCACTTCCGGCAGCTGAACCTGGCCGACCCCGACGCGGTCTACCCTTGGCCCGAGAGCGGCCAGGGCTGGGACCTGATCTGCTGCCGCAACGTGCTGATCTACTTCGAGGAGCGCGCGCGCCTCGAGACCCTCCACCGCTTGGCGCGCCGCCTGGCGCCCGGCGGGCTGCTCCTGCTCAGCCCCGCGGAGCAGGTCCCCGCCGAGGTCGGCCTGCACCCCAGCTTCCTGGCCCACCGCGACGCGGGCTACGCCTACGTCCGCGATCCAGAGGCGGCGCTCCCCCCGCTCCCGCCGCTCGAGGTGCACCGCACCCCCAAGGAGATCGCGCTCGAGGCGCTCAACAGCGCGCACGCCCTGACCCAGGAGAAGCAGCCGCCCTCGAGCCGCCTGCTCAAGGCCCTCGTGTTCGAGGAGCAGGGGCGCGAGGCCGACGCCGCGACGGCCCTCTGCGAGGCCGAGGCCGCCGAGGAGCTCGACGCCCGCGCGCACTGGGAGGCCGCCCGCGCGCACCGCCGGCTCGGGCAGCCCGCCGAGGCCGAGGCCGCCTTGCGCCGCGCGCTCCTGCTGGACCCCAACCTGTGGGAGGCCGCCTTCCAGCTGGCCGGCCTGCTCTACGCCGAGGCGCGCTACCCCGAGGCCGCGCAGGCCTACGCGCGCACTCAGCGCCTGCTCCAAGCGGCGCCCGACGTGGACGCCTTCGAGCGCGAGCTCGTCGGCGGCTCTTGTGGACGCCAGATCGCAGCCTGCAAGCTGCACGAACCCGACCCCCTCGCGGAGCCCCGCGAGGCTTAGGCACGCTGCCGCGCCCGAGCGCGCGGAGGAGGACCAAGCATGGACCCACGCAGCCCCTTGGCACTGGCTGGATTGACCTGCGCGCCCGCCCTCGTCGGCGGCGGGCTGGCCTTCTCCTCCCTGGGCGCGCCGCTGACGGCGGGCTTGACCCTCGGCGCGGGCGTGCTCGCCGCTGGCCTCGTGTTCGCCCTCAGCGGCGCCGAGCGCGAGGAGCTAGCCCGAGTCGCCCGCTTCGCCGACGCCTCCGCCAGCGGCCAGACCGACCAGGCCCTCCCCGAGGTCCAGGGAGCCTGCGTCGCGCTGCTCGACGCGCTGGAGCGCCAGCGCCAGCAGCTGGCGGCGATCGCCGCCCACGCGGAGGCGGTCGCGCAGCGGGACCTCAGCCGCGAGGTCACGCTCGAAGGACCCCTGGCGCGCTCGCTCAAGACCGCGATCGACGACCAGCGCGAGCTGATCAGCAACCTCTCCTCGTCCAGCAACGAGCTCGAGGCCGGCACCCAGCAGATCCTCGCCGCGCTGCGCTTCCAGGAGCAGAGCGCCCACGAGCAGGCCGGCGCGGTCGAGGAGACCCGCCGCACCATGGACTCGCTGCTCGAGGCGGCCGAGCAGATCGCGCGCGCAGCCGAGCAGGTGCACACCAACGCCCAGCGCACGCGCCAGTCCAACGAGGTGATCGCCGACCGCGCCAACCAGCTCAACCAGCTGACCCAGAAGATCAGCGACGCCCTGGTCGGAATCAACGCGATCGCCGATCGTAGCGACATCCTCGCGCTCAACGCGGCCCTGGAGGGCACCAAGGCCGGCGAGGCGGGCAAGGGCTTCATCCTGGTCGCCGAGGAGATGCGCCGCCTGGCGGAGAACGTGGTCGAGTCGGTGCGCGAGATCCAGGAGCTGGTCACCACGATCCGCGAGGCCAGCCAGGCCTCGGTGCTCGCGACCGAGGAGGGCGTCAAGCTCTCGGAGGAGACGACCCGCTCGGCCGAGACGATCCGCCTGACCAGCCAGCAGCAGCAGAGCGGCACCCGCCAGGTGACCCAGAGCATGAACGCCGTCTCCGACCTGCTCGCGCAGTCCGTGGCGGGCGCGCGCGAGTGCACCCGCGCCACCGCCGAGCTCAACAACCGCGCCGGCGAGCTGCGCGACCAGCTCGCGCCATACCGCCTGAGCGCCGCGGAGTAGCCCCGGGCAGGCTGCTGAGCGTGAGCGACGAGCCCAAGATCCTCCTCGCCGGTGAGGCCGAGGAGACCGAGCCCTGGGCCGAGGCCCTGCGCGGGGAGCGGGTCCGCCGGCGGACCCTGCGGGAGTCCCTCGACGAGCTCTCCTGGACGGACGTGCTCCTGCTCGCGCCGCAGAGCTCCCCCGTCGCGGCCGAGCTGCTGCTGGGCGAGCTGATGCGCCTTCGCCCGCGCCCGGTCTTGGTGATCGGCTCGCTGGGCGCAGGCCAACGCGCCTTCTGGCTCGAGCGGGGCGCCCTGGACGTGCTCGGGCTCTTTCCCCCGGACGACCTGTCCAAGCGGCTGCGCGACGCGACCCAAGTCGGTCTGGTCGTCCACCCGCGAATCCCGCGAGCCCTCGCCCGCCCCCTGGCGCGCAGCTCCTCGGGGGACCTGCGGGTCGTCGGCGTCGTCGCCTCCACCGGCGGCCCGGGCGCGCTGCAGGCCTTCCTCGGCCAGATCCCGCGCGAAGCGCCCCTGTGCCTGCTCGTGGTTCAGCACATGAGCGCTGGCTTCTTGCCCTTCTTCGCGCGGACCCTCGACCGCGACTGCCCGCTGCCCGTCTCCCTCGCCCACCCCGGCGCCCGCGTCCGCGCGGGTCAGGTGTGGCTCGCGCCGGGCGATCAGCACCTGCGCCTCGAGGCCGACCGCACGCTCTCCCTCGGCCCGCCCGAGGGCCGAGAGCCCCACGTGCCCTCCGGCGACGTGCTCCTCCGCTCCCTGGCCGAGATCGAGGGCGAGGCGGGCGTCGCGGTCG
>CALDQK010000271.1 GCA_937911525.1 uncultured bacterium | reverse complement strand
CCGCTAGGAGACGGCGAGGTTCGGTCATGCCCTGGGCCAGGCAACCTCCTTGCCTAGCTGCAAAGCCCGCTGGCTCGTGGGGAACGAGCCGAGCGCGCCGAAAACTGGGAGCCGACGCGACCCTTCCCCTTCCCGCCGAGGGACTTCGGTGGGAAGGCGAAATGTGGGAAGAGTGGGCGGGAAGCGCGCGCCTGAGGTGGCCCCCGCAGCCATGAGCGTCCACACTGGACGCGTGCAGATCGGGCGCTACGAGGTCGAGCGCGAGCTGGGACGCGGCGGAATGGGCGCGGTCTACCTGGCCCGGGATCCGCGGCTCGGCCGCGAGGTCGCGGTCAAGGTCCTGACCCAGGCCACGCGAGCCCGCAGCCGCGAGCGCTTCGCGCGCGAGGCCGAGGCCCTCGCGCGCCTCGACCACCCGCACGTGGTCAAGATCCACCACCAGGGCACCGAGCGCGGCCAGCCCTACCTGGTGCTGGACTACGTCGCGGGCGAGTCCCTCGACGAGCGCCTCGAGAGCGGCCCGCCCCTCGAGCCGCGGGCCGCGGTCGAGCTGGCGCGCAAGCTGGCCAGCGCGCTCGTGCACGCCCACGCCCAGGGGATCCTGCACCGCGACCTCAAGCCGGGGAACGTGCTCCTGCGGCTGCCCGACGGCGAGGTCTTCTTGACCGACTTCGGCCTGGTGCGCCTGCTCGAGGACAACAGCAGCCAGCTGACGGCGAGCGGCTCCTACCTCGGCTCGCCCGGCTACCTGGCGCCCGAACAGGCGGCCGGCGAGAAGCACCTCGTGGGCCCGGCGACCGACGTCTACGGCCTGGGCGCGACGCTCTACGCCGCCCTGACGGGGGTCCCGCCGATCCAGGGCGAGGACTCGGTCCAGACCCTGCTCATGACGGTCAGCGCGCCGGTCACCCCGCCCCGCGAGCTGAACCCAGCGGTCGACCGAGCGCTGAACGAGCTGGTGCTCCGCTGCCTGGCCAAGGAGCCGCGCGAGCGCTTCCCCGACGCCCACAGCCTCCAGCGCGCGCTGGAGGACTGGCTGGCCCAGGGCGGACGCCGGACGCCGAGCTGGCTCGGGCCGGCCCTCGCCGTCGGCGCCGGGCTGCTGACCACGGCGGCCCTCGGCTTCGCGCTGGCCTTCGAGGGAGCGGACGCGCAGCGGGCCGAGGCGACGCCCACCCCTTCGCCGACGCCCAAGCGCAAGATCCTGCCGGGCCAGACCTATCACATCGACAAGGGCGCCACGAAGGCGATGCGCGAGCGCGCCATGGAGTCCTACCGCGCCGGCAAGAAGGCTCACGAGGAGGGGCGGACCAAGGAGGCCCTGGCTCGCTACAACGAGGCGCTCGCGGTGATGAAGGTCGCCAACCTCTATCACAGTCGAGGCAACATTCACGCCGACCTGCGTGACTTCGCCGCAGCTGACGCCGACTACACGACCGCGATCGAGCTCAAGCCCGACAACCCGCAGGCCTACGCCGACCGCGGGCTGGTCCGTTTCCAGGCCCAGCGCTTCGAGGAAGGGCTCGCGGACCTGACCCGCAGCCTCGAGCAGAAGGACGACCCCGAGGTCCGCTTCCACCGGGGCGAGAAGCTGCGCCTGCTCAAGAAGTTCGAGCCCGCCCTCGAGGACGCCGAGCACCTGACGCGCCACTTCCCCAACAGCTCCCTCGGCCCGCTCCTCGCCTCGCGCACCTACTGGATCCAGGGCAAGCCCGTCGATGCCGAGCAGGCCGCGCGCGAGGCGATTCGACGACGCCCCGAGGGCTCCGGCGAGCGGCGCTCGCTCGCGCTCGCGCTCCTGGACCAGAAGCGCTGGCGCGAGGCGCTCCAGGCCGCCGAGGAGGCGCTGGCCCGCGCCGACGACCCCGACTCCCTGCGCGTGCGCGGGCTCTCGCGGATCAAGCTGGGCGAGGTCGAGCTGGGGCTGGCCGACCTGGAGCGCTTCGTGGTGCTCGCGCCCAACTCGCCCTTCACCAAGGTGCTCGTGCCCCAGCTCGAAGAGATCCGCCGGCAGCTGGGGCGCTGATCAGAAGCGCATCTGCACCTGGACGTTGCCGCCGCCGAAGGTCTGGTCGTCGACGCGCCAGGTCATTTGGAAGAAGGCGCTGGCCAGGTCGTCGCGGAACCCGATCTCGAAGCCGCCCGCGAGCTTGGCGAGGAACTTCTCGGTGACCCGGTGCCGCTGCGCCTGCGGGTTGACGTCGCGCCAGGAGAGGAAGCCCGCGAAGGCCGAGGCGCGCAGGCCGAAGCGGTAGTTGGGCCCGGGCGAAGGGAGCGCGAGCACGTAGCCCAGCTCGGCATAGGACTCGTTGCGGCGGAGCACCTCCTTGGTGAAGGGGGCCCCCGGGCGGCGTGTGATCTCGTTGAAGAGCTGGGTGAACACCCCGAACAGGACGGTGTCGTTGACCCGGCTGGCCGTCTGGCCCAGGAGGGGCATCACGTCCCACTCGCCCTGGAACACGAAGCGCGCCGCCTCGCGGTTGAGGTCGTCGGTCACCAGGGGGTCGGGGTCGTTGGGCGAGCGGCGCCGCTTGCGCGTCCGCTCCCCCCAGGCCTCGAGCTCGAGGCGCAGGTCGTGGCGCGCCCGCCAGCGGATCGAGAAGCCAGCCCGCTGCTGGCGGTAGTGGAAGTGGCTCCCGCCGCGCACGGTTGGCTGCACGAGGCGCGTCGAGAGGTCGTTGTTGTACCAGCCGCGCAGGCGGAGGTCGCCGCCGAGCAGATCCAGCCAGCCCGTCAGGCGCAGGGTGTAGGGCTCCGAGGTGTATTCCTGGCCCTGCTTGGCTTTGCCGTTGAAGAAGAAGTCCGGCGCGATCGCGTCCACCCGCAGCCCGCCGATCAGGTTGCGGTAGCCAGCGACCAGGCCGATATCGGCGAACTCCTTGTCGGAGTCGAGGAGGCCCGTCCCGCCGAAGAAGAGCCCGTCGGCGGGCGGAGTGTGGCCGATCGTCTGGGTCAGCGGGAGGCGCAGGTCCGGGCGAAGCACCCGGAACAAGAGCTCGACCTCCGCCCGCTGGAAGCGCTGGTCGTAGTCCTCCCACTCGAGGAAGCGGAACTCGGCGTTGATGTGGTCCGTGAAGGGGAGCCGGACCTTCGCGCGCTGCTCGAGGTAGAGCTCGTCGTTGCGCAGGCTGCCGGCCGTAATGTCGTAGTAGAGCGCGGCGTCTCGCAGCGGCCAGCGGTGGGTCAGGCGTTTGCGGTAGTTGAAAATGTTGAGGAAGTACTCGTCGTTGTATTCGTGGCGGCGCGGCTCGATCTCGTCGAAGCGGAACACGGCGCCCTCGTCCTGGGCGAGGGAGAGGCCGGCGAGAGCGACCAGCAGCAGGGCGCTCAGCGGCGCGCTGAAGTAGCGGGGAAGGGCTCGGCTCATTGCGGTCCTCGGGGAGTCGAGATTCGGGCCCGCGAGTGTAGGGAGCCCGTGTTGCAAGCGCACGGGGCAAGAGCGCCCCCAAGCGCCCTTGTGAGTCACGCGCTCGCCAGCGAAGCTAGCCGCGAGGCTGGATGTACTGCGTCTTGGTGTTCATGCGAGGGCCCGAGCAGGGGGAGACGATCGCCGTCCCCAAGGGGACCCGTGTGAGCGTGGGGCGCTCCAGCAAGTCGGGCCGCAAGGTGCGCGACAGCCACCTCTCGCGGGTCCACTTCGAGGTCGACTACACCGGACCGCGCGCGCTGGTGCGCGACATGGGCAGCCGCAACGGCACCTACGTCAACGGCAAGCGAGTCCGCGAGCAGAAGCTCAACGACTACGACCGGGTGCTCGCGGGCGAGCAGAGCTGGGACGTCAGCTACGTGCACAACCTCGCCGACCTCGAGGACGAGGCCGAGGAGACGATGTCCTTCCTCGACCAGCTCAAGCCCTGCGTCTCCTGCGGGCGCGAGATCACGCTGGCGACCTTCGCCGATGGCGACGTGCCCGAGTCGGGCGGCAACTACCTCTGCCCCGACTGCTCGATCGTGCTCTCCTTCGAGAGCAACGAGTTCCACGGCTTCGAGATCCTCAAGCGCCTCGGCGCCGGCTCGG
>CALDQK010000270.1 GCA_937911525.1 uncultured bacterium | reverse complement strand
TATCCGGGCTACATCATGGCCCAAATCCAGACCGATGACGATGGGAAGGTCCCGACCGAGGTCTGGCACTTGATCCGCGATCCGCCGGGATCGATTCGCTTCGTGGGGCACAACCCCGACGAGCCGGATCGTCCGGTGCCGCTGGGGCCTGAAGAAGTCGACAAGATGCTTCAGCAGGTCGCCCGCGTGAACGCGGAAGAGGACGGCGCCGTCGCGATCGAATTCGAGGTCGGTGAGACCGTTCAGATTCGCGAAGGCTCGTTCGAGAACTTCGAAGGCACGGTCGAGGAGCTCCACCCTGACAAGGGGATGGTGAAGGTCTCGATCATGGTGTTTGGCCGCCCCACCCCGATCGATTTCGAGGTGTGGAAGGTCGCGAAGGTTGAGAAGTAACGATGGCCAAGAAGCTCAAGGGCAAGATCAAGCTCCAGTGCCCCGGTGGGCAGGCGACCCCGGCTCCGCCGATCGGTCCCGCTCTCGGTCAGCACGGTGTGAACATCGGCCAGTTCGTCAAGCAGTTCAACGACCGGACGAAGGACGCGGGCGGGATGATCATCCCGGTCGAGATCTTCGTCTACGAGGACCGCAGCTTCACCTTCATCACCAAGAGCCCGCCGGCCAGCACCCTGCTGAAGAAGGCGGCCTCCATTGCCAAGGGCTCCTCGGTTCCTAACGAGGACAAGGTTGGCACGGTGACCGAAGACCAGCTGCGAGAGATCGCAAAGACCAAGATGGAAGACCTGAACGCCTTCAACGAAGAGGCGGCGATGCGCATGATCGCGGGCACTGCTCGCTCCATGGGCCTCGAGGTCGAGGGGTAAGCGCATGAGCGACGACGATCGGCGCGAAGAGATCATGGAGCGGGCCAACAAGGCTCGCGAGGCCACGGCTGCCATCGAGGCTGCCGCCGCTGCCTCCACCGAGAAGGTGCGCAAGAAGCGCTTCAACCGCTCCTTCAAGCCCAGCAAGCGCTACCGCGCGGCCCTCAAGCGCCGCGGCGAGCGCACCGAGGCCCGCGAGGTCCTCGAGGCGATCAAGCTGCTCAAGGAGCTCAAGAACGTCAAGTTCGACGAGAGCTTCGAGCTGCACGTCAAGCTGGGCGTGAACCCCAAGAAGTCGGACCAGCAGGTGCGCGGGACCTTCGTGTTCCCGCACGGCGTGGGCAAGAGCAAGCGCGTCATCGCGTTCGCTGAGGGCCCGGTCGCCGAGGCCGCCAAGGACGCTGGCGCGGTCGAGGTCGGCGGCGCCGACCTCGCCAAGAAGATCAGCGACGGCTGGCTCGACTTCGACGTCGTGATCGCGCACCCCTCGATGATGCGTCACGTCGGTCGCCTCGGAAAGATCCTCGGCCCCAAGAAGCTGATGCCGAACCCCAAGGAGGGCTCGGTCACGCCGAACGTGGGTCAGGCCGTCAAGGAGTTCCAGGGCGGCAAGATGAAGTTCCGCGTCGACGACGGCTCGGTCGTGCACATCGTGTTCGGCAAGAAGAGCTTCGACGCGGAGAAGCTCCACGAGAACCTCGTGGCCTTCATGAAGCACCTCAAGTCGGTCAAGCCCACTGGAGCGAAGGGTGTCTTCTTCCAGAGCGCGGCGATCGCCACCACCATGAGCCCGGGCGTCTCGATCGATATCGGCGCCTACAACGCCTAACCCGGCGTTCTAGCCAGGGCGAAAGGAACCCGACATGTCTCGAGCGCTCAAGTCGCTGATGCACGGCGCGATCGTCGACCGCCTGAACGGCGTGGACGGTGGCCTGTTCATCACCACCGCGGGCCTGAACAGCGAGCTGACCTTCGACCTCCGTCGTAGCCTCAACTCGCGCAACCTGCGCTACATGGTGCTCCGGAACTCGCTGGCCCGGATGGCCTTCGAGCACTATGGCTACCCCCGTGAGGAGATCGAGAAGATCCTGAACGGGCCGGTGGGCATGGTCTACACCACCGACGAGGGCTCGGCGACCACCGCCGCCAAGGCCATCGACGAGTGGAAGACGGAGAAGAAGGACAAGATCGTCCAGCTGAAGGGTGCCTTCCTCGACGGGGAGGTCCTGAACGCGAACGATGCCAAGACTCTCAAGGACGCCCCCACCAAGGAGCAGGCCCGCGCCATGCTCCTCGGCGTGATCCAGGCGCCCGCCACGCAGCTGCTGGGGACGATCCGCGAGCCTTTCGCTCGTATCGTCTACGTGCTGAACAACTACCACGACAAGCGCAACGAGGGCTAAACAGCCCTCAGAGCGGATTCATTCACTTACTCATTCACCCGGCCGCGTGAGCCGTGCCGGGGAGAGCCGAGCGCGCAAGCCCCAACCACACTTCTAGTGGGCGAGCGAGCGGTTCGCAGTCTTTCGGAGGATTGACATGGCTGTTGCTGAGCTGGTCGAGCAGGTTAACGGGCTCGCCGACGAGGATCGTACCGAGTTCTTCACCCAGGTTTTCGAGGGCATGAGCCTCGTCAACGTCCTGAACCTGGTCAAGCACTTCGAGGAGAAGTGGGACGTCAAGGCCTCCGGCGGCGGCGGCATGATGATGGTCGCTGGCCCCGCGGCTGGCGGCGGCGGCGGCGGTGACGACGAGGAGAAGTCGGACTTCGACCTCGTCCTCAAGGAGGCCGGCCAGAAGAAGATCGCCGTCATCAAGGAGGTCCGTGGCCTGACCGGCATGAACCTCAAGGACGCGAAGGCCCTCGTCGACAAGGCTCCTTGCACCATCAAGGAGAAGATGCCGGCCGAGGAGGCCGAGAAGGCCAAGGCCGCCCTCGAGGAGGCTGGCGCCGTCGTCGAGCTCAAGTAGCTCGTCTCCTGGCTGCCGTGGGAGGCCGCGGCGGGGTCGGCGCCAGATGCCGCCCGTGACCTCCCGATGCGCCGCCAGGTGTGACGCGCCTTGAACGTGGGGCTCCTCTCCCTCTGGGGAGAGCTCTCAAGTTCTTGGCGTAACGCCCCTTGCGATTTCGCGTCGGCTTGCGAAGATCCGCGCCTCGACCGGCAAACCCGGTTCAGGCGCGGACGATTCAAGAGCACGGCACCACAAAACTCGAAAGCTCACCGAGCGGAGCGCGGTAGAGCGCACGGTCCTGGTGAGGAACCGCGAAGACGGCTGGCGCAGCCGGAAGAAGCGGGTTCCTCGACCGGGAGCGTGGGCCCTACCGTTCTCCGCTCGTTTGGCATCTCCTCCTGGCGGTCCCTCCGCTGGGAGCTCGAAACTTGCATTTGCCTGAGGGCCCACGCTCTCAGGCTCACGTCGCAGCGACCGCGGCGTCACAGACACGACCTTCCGGGCCAACACGAGTCCGGGACACAAAGACTGGAGTTCCGATCATGAGTATGGAGCGAGAGATCAAGCGCTTCGGCAAGGTCACGGAGGTCATGCCGCCTCCCAACCTCATGGAGCTCCAGACCAAGAGCATGGAGGAGTTCCTCCAGGCGGACATCCCCCCGGATGAGCGCGAGGTCCACGGCCTCGAGGCGATCCTCCAGGAGGTGTTCCCGATCGAGAGCTTCGAGAAGAGCAACCGCCTCGAGTATCTCGGCTACGAGCTCGGGCGCCCGCGCTACTCCTCCGACGAGTGCCGCATGCTGCGCCTGACCTACGGCATGCCCTTCAAGATCCGCGTCCGCCTCGTCACGGGCGAGACCGACATGGAGGAGACCGTCTACCTGGGCGAGATCCCCAAGATGATCGGCGGCGGCGAGTTCATCGTGAACGGCGCCGAGCGCGTCATCGTCAGCCAGCTGCACCGCTCGCCGGGCGTGGACTTCGACAAGGAGATCCACACCAGCGACCGCGTCCACCACAAGGTGCGGATCATCCCCGAGCGCGGCAGCTGGATCGAGCTGCTCGTCTCGCGCAAGGACACCCTGACGGTCCGCATCGACCAGTCGGGCAAGTTCCCGGTCACCACGCTGCTGCGCGCGCTCTTCGAGAAGTACGACAGCAACGAGGAGATCATTCGCACCTTCTACGACACCTCGATCGTGAAGCTGACCAGCCGCAACGCGGTCAGCAAGATCAAGGGCAAGGTCGTGGTCAGCGACGTGGTCGACCCCGAGACCGGTGAGATCAAGCTCGAGGGCGGCGGTGAGATCACCGAGCGCCTCGCGACGGAGCTCAAGGAGGAGCTCGGCCTCAAGGAGATCGAGGTCATCGACGAGGTCCGTGACTGGCTGATCCTGAACACCCTCAAGGAGGACGGCACGCGCAGCCACGAGGAGGCGCTGCTGAAGATCTACCTCCGTCTGCGCCCCGGCAACCCGGCCCAGATCGAGAAGGCCAAGGACCTGTTCAAGGACAAGTTCGAGAACGAGTCGAAGTACCGCCTCGGCCGCGTCGGTCGCTTCCGCATCAACCGCAAGTTCGAGCTCGACCTGCCGCTCACGCAGCAGACCCTGACCGAGCAGGACTTCATCGCCGCGATCCGCTACCTGATCGCCCTGCGCGACCCCAACTCGGGCGCCGAGCTCGACGATATCGATCACCTCGGCAACCGCCGCATCCGCACGGTCGACGAGCTGGCCGCCGAGGAGTTCCGCAAGGGCTTCCTCAAGCTGAAGCGGACCGTCAAGGAGCGCATGAGCCTGCTTGAGGAGCAGAACCTCACCCCGCGCTCGATCATCAACTCCAAGACGATCAGCTCGGCGATCGACTACTTCTTCGGTCGCGGCGAGCTGAGCCAGGTGGTCGACCAGACCAACCCGCTCAGTCAGCTGACTCACGAGCGGCGCCTCTCGGCCCTCGGACCCGGCGGTCTGAACCGTAAGCGCGCCAGCTTCGAGGTGCGCGACGTCCACATCTCTCACTACGGCCGCATCTGCCCGATCGAGACGCCGGAGGGCACCAACATTGGCCTGATCGCGTCGCTCTCGATCTACGCGCGCCTGGACGAGTACGGCTTCCTGATCTCGCCTTACCAGACGGTCAACAAGGGCAAGCTGACCGGTGAGATCCAGTGGCTGCGCGCCGACGAGGAGGACACGCTCACCCTCGCGCCGGCCGATACGCCGATCGACCCCAAGACCAAGAAGATCGTCGGCAGCCACATCATGGCCCGCCGTCGCGGTGAGTTCGAGCTCGTCGACAGCAAGGACGTGCAGTTCATCGATATCTCGCCGCGCCAGCTGGTCGGCGTGTCGGCCTCGCTGATCCCCTTCCTGGAGCACAACGACGCGAACCGCGCGCTCATGGGCGCCAACATGATGCGTCAGGCCGTGCCCCTGCTGAAGACCGATCCGCCGGTCGTCGCCACGGGCATGGAGCGCGTGGTGGCTCACAACAGCGGGATGGTGATCACCGCCCAGCGCGGCGGCACCGTCACCCGCGCCACCGCGGACCTGATCGAGATCGACAACGACGACGTCTACAAGCTGCGCAAGTTCGTCGGCCTCAACGAGCGGACCTGCCTCAACCAGAAGCCGATCGTGCGCGTCGGCCAGAAGGTGACCCGCGGCCAGGCGATCGCCGACGGCGCGGCGAGCAAGGAGGCCGAGCTGGCGCTCGGCTACAACGCGCTCGTCGCCTTCATGAGCTTCGAGGGCTACAACTTCGAGGACGCGATCATCGTCAGCGAGGAGCTGCTCCACACCGACGCCTACACCTCGATCCACATCGACGAGTTCGAGATCGAGATCCGCGAGACGAAGCTGGGCCGCGAGGAGTTCACCCGCGATATCCCGAACGTCTCCGAGAAGGCGCTCCGCAACCTCGCCGAGGACGGCGTGATTCGGATCGGCACCCGGGTGACCCCCGGCGACATCCTCGTCGGTAAGGTCGTTCCCAAGAGCAAGTCCGAGCTCAGCCCCGAGGAGAAGCTGCTCCACGCGATCTTCGGCCGCATGGGCGAGGACGTGAAGAACGACTCGCTGGAGGTCCCCTCGGGCGTGTCGGGCATCGTGATCGGCGCCGAGAAGTTCACCCGCAAGACCCACCTCCCCGAGGAGGAGCGTCTGCGGATCAAGCGCGAGATCCGCAAGCTCGAGGACGAGTTCGACCTGCTGATCAACGGTCAGATCGAGCGTCTGGTCGAGGCCATGCAGGACGTCGCCGGCGGCGACGTGCGCCGCAAGGACACGGGAGAGCTGATCGACGGTCAGCTGCTCGCGGCCCTGCCTCCGCGTGAGATGCGCAACTTCCTCAACTTCCGT
Source organism: uncultured bacterium (assembly GCA_937911525.1). GTDB lineage: Bacteria > Planctomycetota > J058 > J058 > J058 > NORP233. The sequence continues at coordinate 10,351 of CALDQK010000270.1, read as the reverse complement.
GACCTCGAGTTCGACGGTCGCCCGACGAAGAAGAAGTTCCGCCAGACGGTCAATCGCTACGCCGACCGGATCGAGGACCTCGACTCCGAGCGCGAGCGGAAGAAGAACCGCCTCCAGCGCGGCGACGAGCTGCCGACCGGCGTGCTCGAGATGGTCAAGGTCTACGTCGCGACCCGCCGGACCCTCTCGGTGGGCGACAAGATGGCAGGCCGCCACGGCAACAAGGGTGTTATCGCCCGCGTGATGCCCAAGGAGGACATGCCCTTCCTCAAGGACGGGACCCCGGTCCAGATCCTGCTCAACCCGCTGGGCGTTCCCTCCCGTATGAACGTGGGCCAGATCTTCGAGACCCACATGGGCTGGGCCGCGATCAACCTCGGCTTCCAGTGCGTGACGCCGGTGTTCGACGGCGCGAGCGAGGCGCAGATCCGCAAGATCAGCATGATCGCGACTCGCTATCGCGACGGGGTCCTGACCAAGGACGAGGCGCTCGACTGGGTCGACAAGGTGGTCGAGGGCAGCGACAAGATCCCCGAGGAGGAGTGGAGCGCCCACACCTGCAAGGCGATCCTCTACGACGGCCGCACCGGCGAGCCCTTCGATCAGGACGTCACCGTCGGCTACATGTATGTGCTCAAGCTGCACCACCTCGTCGACGACAAGGTCCACGCGCGCGCGACCGGTCCTTACTCGCTGATTACGCAGCAGCCGCTGGGCGGTAAGGCTCGCTTCGGCGGCCAGCGCTTCGGCGAAATGGAGGTCTGGGCGCTCGAGGCCTACGGCGCGGCGAACATTCTCCAGGAGCTGCTGACCGTCAAGTCGGACGACGTCGACGGTCGCACCAAGATCTACGAGTCGATGGTCAAGGGCGAGAACGTCCTGGAGCCCGGCACTCCGGTCTCCTTCGACGTGCTCATGAACGAGATTCGCGGCCTCGCGATCAACATGGAGCTCAACCGGCGCAAGCAGGTCTAGGCCTGCTCCGCGTCGGTTATCCCCGTATCCGTTAATACCTAAACAGCTATCTACGCAGTTAGAGAGTCAAACATGCTGGATCGGAACTCGAGCTTCATGGGCCTCGGTGGCGGCTTCGACCTTGGTCGCCGCAACGAGGTCGAGAGCGTCACGATTCGTCTCGCTAGCCCCGACAACATTCGCCAGTGGTCCTACGGCGAGGTCAAGAAGCCGGAGACCATCAACTACCGGACCTATCGCTCGGAGAAGGAGGGTCTGTTCTGCGAGCGGATCTTCGGCCCCGAGCGCGACTGGGAGTGCGCCTGCGGCAAGTACAAGGGCATCAAGCACAAGGGCATCAAGTGCGACCGCTGCGGCGTCGAGGTGACCCACAGCCGCGTGCGCCGCAAGCGCATGGGGCACATCAACCTCGCCGCCCCGGTGGCGCATATCTGGTTCTTCAAGGCCATGCCCAGCCGCCTGGGCTCGCTCCTCGCGCTCAAGACGAGCAGCCTCGAGCGGGTGATCTACTTCCAGGACTACATCGTCACCGACCCCGGTGACACGCCGCTCAACGAGCGCGACCTCCTCACCGAGGAGGAGTACAAGAAGAACCGCGAGCTCTACGGCGACGCCTTCGAGGCGGGCATGGGCGCTGAGGCGGTCAAGAAGCTGCTCGAGCGCCTCGAGCTCGACGTGCTCCTCGAGCAGCTCTACGCCGAGCTGCGCGAGACCACGAGCAAGCAGAAGACGAAGGACCTGATCAAGCGGCTCAAGACCGTCCGCGCGCTCAAGGAGTCGGGCAACCGGCCCGAGTGGATGGTCCTGGACGTGATCCCCGTGATCCCGCCCGACCTGCGCCCGCTGGTCCTGCTGGAGTCCGGCAGCTTCGCGACCTCGGACCTCAACGACCTCTACCGTCGCCTGATCAACCGCAACAACCGCCTCAAGAAGCTGCTCGACCTCAACGCTCCCGAGGTCATCATTCGCAACGAGAAGCGGATGCTGCAGCAGTCGGTGGACGCGCTCTTCGACAACAACCGCTGCCGCCGGCCCGTGCTGGGCAGCAACAACCGCCCGCTCAAGTCGATCACCGACATGATCAAGGGTAAGCAGGGCCGCTTCCGCGAGAACCTGCTCGGTAAGCGCGTCGACTACTCGGCGCGTTCGGTGATCGTCGTCGGCCCCGAGCTGAAGCTGCACCAGTGCGGTCTGCCCAAGAAGATCGCGCTCGAGCTCTTCCAGCCCTTCATCATTCGCCGGCTCAAGGAGATGGGCCACGCCGACACGATCAAGTCGGCGAAGAAGATGTTGGAGCGCAAGGACGAGGAGGTCTGGGACATCCTCGAAGAGGTGATCTTCGAGCACCCCGTGCTGCTCAACCGCGCGCCGACCCTGCACCGCATGGGTATCCAGGCCTTCGAGCCGCAGCTGATCGAGGGTAACGCGATCCGCCTGCACCCTCTGGTCTGCGCCGGCTTCAACGCTGACTTCGACGGCGACCAGATGGCGGTTCACCTCCCGCTCTCGCTCGAGGCGCAGGTCGAGGCCTGCACCCTGATGCTGGCGACGAACAACATCTTCTCGCCTGCCAACGGCAGCCCGATCATCGCGCCCAGCCAGGACATGGTCCTCGGCGTGTTCTACCTGACCGAGTCGGTGGACGGCGAGACGGGCGAGAACCTCGAGCACGTCTACGCCAACCTGCACGAGGTCTTCATGGCCTACTCGCACCACAAGGTGAAGCTGCAGACCCGCGTGCGGGTCCGCATGCCCGAGGGCGTCAAGACCGTCGAGATCCTGCCCAGCGGCGAGCGCGAGACGCGCAAGCTCGACAAGAGCCGGATCGTGGAGACCACCGTCGGCCGCTGCGTGTTCTTCGACATGCTTCCCGAGGGCATGCCGATCTACAACTACCCGCTCAAGAAGGGCCGGATCAAGGAGATCATCGCCGACTGCCACAAGCTGCTCGGCCGTGACGCGACCCTGAACCTGCTCGACGACCTGAAGGACATCGGCTTCAAGTACGCCACCCTGGGCGGCGTCAGCTTCGCGACCTTCGACCTGCACGTCCCCGACGAGAAGGCCACGATCCTCGAGGCCACTCAGAAGGAAGTGGACAAGATCCACAAGAAGTACGAGAAGGGCGAGATCACCGAGCTCGAGCGCTACAACCAGATCATCGACCGCTGGACCGAGGCCACCGACAACGTCGGCCACGCCATGATGAAGGGCCTCGCCAACGATCAGCGCGACGGCAAGCGCTACCTGAACCCGATCTACATGATGACGGACTCGGGCGCGCGCGGTAGCAAGCAGCAGGTGCGCCAGCTGGCCGGTATGCGCGGCCTGATGGCCAAGCCTTCGGGCGAGATCATCGAGACCCCGATCCGCGCGAACTTCCGCGAGGGTCTGCACGTGCTCGAGTACTTCTCCTCGACGCACGGCGCTCGTAAGGGTCTCGCCGACACGGCGCTCAAGACGGCGGACTCGGGTTACCTGACCCGTAAGCTCGCCGACGTGGGCCAGAACGTCGTGATCAACGAGCGCGACTGCGGCACCATGCAGGGCATCACCAAGGGTCCCGTCATGAACGGCGACCGCACGGTGGTCACGCTGCGCAAGAACATCATCGGTCGCACCGCCTGCGACCCGATCGCCGACCTCGTCACGGGCGAGACGATCATCAACGCGGGCGAGTACATCACCGAGGAGAAGGCCGCTCAGATCGAGTCGGTCGTGGGCAAGAAGGGCAAGATCCGCGTCCGCTCGCCCCTGACCTGCGAGACGCCGATCGGCGTGTGCGTGATGTGCTACGGCGCGGACCTCAGCACCGGCAAGTTCGTCGAGGAAGGCATGGCGGTGGGCATCATCGCCGCGCAGTCGATCGGTGAGCCGGGCACCCAGCTGACCATGCGGACCTTCCACGTCGGCGGCGTCGCGACCTCGCAGCGCTCCGACCCCCAGATCCGCAGCAGCAACCTGGGCAACGTCCGCTTCGAGCGCATGAACGTGGTCAAGGTCGAGAAGGACACCATCGAGCTCGAGGGTAAGGGCTCGATCCACGTCCTGGACGGCAAGGGCCGCATCCTCGAGTCCCACGAGGTCCCGCTCGGCGCGCTGGTGCGCGTCAAGAACGGCGACGAGCTGAAGAAGAGCGGCAAGAAGATGCCGATCCTCTTCGAGTGGGACCCCTTCATGGAGCCGATCCTGGCGCTCAAGGGCGGCACGGTCTCCTACGAGGGCATCATCGAGGGCGTGACCTACAAGGTGGAGCGCGACCGCAACACCGGTATCGAGCGCAAGGTGATCATCGAGCACAAGGGTGACCACCACCCGATGATCCTGATCAGCGACCCCGACAGCGGCACCATGATCTCGAGCTACCCGATCCCCGAGCGGGCTCACATCGAGGTCGAGGAGGGCGACGACGTCGTCCCCGGTAAGCTGCTCGCCAAGACCCCGCGTGAGCACGGCGGCACCCAGGACATCACGGGTGGTCTGCCGCGAGTCACCGAGATCTTCGAGGTTCGCAAGCCCAAGAACCCCGCCGTCATGGCTGAGATCGACGGTGAGGTCGAGATCGGTCCCAAGAAGCGCGGTAAGGGCACGATCCTGATCAAGAGCGAGTCGGGCGAGGTCCGCGAGCACACCCACCCGCAGGGCCGCACCCTGCGCGTGCACACGGGCGATACGGTCAAGGCCGGCGACGCGCTGACCAAGGGCAGCTTCATTCCGCACGACATCCTGCGGGTCCGCGGCGCCGAGGCGCTGCAGAACTACCTGCTGGAGGAGGTGCAGAGCGTCTACCGCACGCAGAACGTGACGATCAACGACAAGCACATTGAAGTGATCATCATGCAGATGCTGCGGAAGGTGCAGGTCGCCGACCCCGGCGACGTCGAGTTCCTGCCCGGCCAGATCGTCGACAAGTTCGAGTTCCGCGCCGCCAACCGCGCGATCCAGCGCCGCGGCGGTAAGCCGGCCACGGCCGAGGCCCTGCTCCTCGGTATCACCAAGGCCTCGCTCTTCAGCAACTCGTTCATCTCGGCGGCGTCCTTCCAGGAGACGACCAAGGTCCTCACCGAGGCGGCCCTCGCGGGTCGCACCGACGACCTGCTCGGCCTGAAGGAGAACGTGATCCTGGGCCACATGGTCCCGGCTGGCACCGGCCACCGTCACTACAACGACAAGGTGGTCGAGAAGCTGATCTCCGAGGAGGAGCTGCGCGAGCAGCTCGCCCGCGAGGAGGCCGAGGCGGCCGACAGCGCCGGCGCGGCGCTCGACGCCCTGGGCGGCGCCACCAGCCTCCAGCTCGGCGGCTGAAATTCTGGGGGGGGCTGCGCCCCCCCCAGACCCCCCATCTTTGGGCTCAGAGTCAGCAGCGCTCAATCCTGCTGGTCTCGCTCGGATATCGATACCGGCCGGAGACTTTGAACGCAGGATTGAGACAGAGCTGCTGACTCTTCTGAGGCATGACTGGAGAGCGCCCTGACAGGGGCGTCTCAGCGAACTGGCCCGGGCCTTTGGCTCGGGTCAGTTTCGTCATTCGGGGTGGCGCGTTTGCGCTGCAAGAGCTGGGAGCTTCCGCGCCTTGAGACTTCGAGCGCACGAACGCGCTCACCATTCCCTCTGAGCTGATATCGCGCCGCCCTGACAGGGGCGGCGGTGCACATATGCTCGATCCGGCTGCCCCTCGGGGCGTTGGCGGAGCCCGAGGCCGCCCGAGTCCAGGCCACCCCCGCCTTGGCTCAGGAGCCGGAGGCGCTGCACCGACTCGGCAGAGCGCGCTTCCCCGAGCTGCCGGCCTACGAGGAGCTGGCCAGCGAGGAGGCGGCCGCGGGCGTGCTCACCTTCGACTGACGCGGCGGAACTTGATCGTCCCCAGCAACCGGCCGAAGTCGCCGCTTTGGTTGCCGAAGCGAATGTGGGTCGCGTCGGCGAGCTCCTCGTCCCAGGTCGCGTCGACGGCGACCCAGCGCCCCTCGAGCTCGACCTCGTTCCAGGCGTGGCCGCCGAAGGCCAGCTCCTCGTCGCTCAGGTAGGCCACGCCATACACCCGCCGGCAGGGGATCCCGAGCGCGCGGCAGAGGCCGGCGAAGAGCGTCGAGTGCTCGGTGCAGTCGCCTTGCTTGTTGTCGATCACCTCCAGGCAGGTCATGGCGTTGCGCCCGTAGGCGTCGGCCACGTATTGCGAGACGAAGTGCACCAGCGCCGCGACCCTCTGGCCGCGGTTGTGGGTCCCGCGCGTGGCCTGCTCGGCCAGGGCGCGCACCCGCGGGTGCTTGGCCTGGATCTCGGCCGTGGCCGCGAGGGCGGCGCGCCGCTCGTCGGGCGTGACCCGCGGGCCCTCTTGCTCGACGTCGACCTCGACGTAGGTCTTGCCCTCCTCGACCCACACCCGCTGCGGGCCGAAGCTCGCCAGCCGCTTGCGCCCCTTGCCGCCGACCTGGAGCACCAGCTTGCGCACGGTGCGCGGGTCGCCCAGGGGCTTGTCGATCTTGGCCTTGCCGGCCTCGTAGAGGTCACCGCTGTAGTCGGCCTGCTTGGCCAGCTCCTCGGGCTCGGCCCGCAGCTGGAACAGGCCGTAGAGGTCTTCCTTGAGGATCACCCCGCGCTCGTCGTAGACGCCTTCGCCCGCCAGGCTCTGCTCGGTCCCCGCCAGGATCTTGCAGCGATAGATCCGGGTCGGGACCCCGCGCCGCTTGATGGTCTTGGTGTCGGCGAGCCGGTAAGTCGGCGCGCCGAGCTGCCACTTGTCGGGGTCGAAGGTCAGCAGGCGCAGCGCGTCGCCGAGCTTCAGCCGGACCAGGAAGGTCCGCGCGACCGCGTCGACGTAGGTGTAGGGGATCAGCTTGCGCAGCCGCTTGCTGCGGCCCTGGCGGTTGATCGTCGTGACCATGAACTGCTGGCCCTTGCGCTCGGCCTCGACCTCGAGCTGCTCGTCGCCCTGGCGGCGGAGCATGCGCGCCGAGCGCAGCGCGTAGGGGGCCGTCAGGTCGAAGGTGTAGCGCTCGCGGACCAGCGCGTCGACCTTGCTGCCCATGGCGACGAGCTTCCAGCGGTAGATCTTCTCGAAGCGGAACACCCCCTCCTGTTCGCCGGCGCGAATCCGCGCGTAGCCGCACTTCTCGCCGCGCCGGTAGGCGCCGTACCACTCGTCGAAGCCGGCCCGCTCGAGCTCCGCCCTGGTCGGGTTGAAGCGCTGCAGGGGGAAGTCCTGGCCCGCGCTCGGCGCCGCGAGCGCGGCGACGAGCAGGAAAGCAGCCAGCGCCCAGGTCCTCACCACTCGCCGAGGATAGCGACCGGCTCGGGGCGGCGCAGCCCGTCGTCAGCCAGCATCGTGCTAGCTTTCGCTCCATGAACGACGCCGAGACGCCCCTGGCCGAGCTCCGCGCCCACATGGCCAACTTCGTGGCCGAGCGCGACTGGCAGCGCTACCACCGCCCCAAGAACCTCGCCTCCTCGATCGCGATCGAGGCCGCGGAGCTGATGGAGCACTTCCAGTGGGAGGACCCCGACCCGGCCGACTTGACGCTCGAGCAGCGCGAGGCGGCCGGCGAAGAGCTCGCCGACGTGTTCGCCTACGTGCTCTCGCTCGCCAACGCGCTGGAGCTCGACCTCGCGGCGACCTACGCCAAGAAGATGCTCAAGAACCAGGCGAAGTACCCCGCCGGTCCGCAGCGGCACCACTCGCCCGGGGGCGAGGGATAGCGACGCTCAAGCCCCTCCGCTGAGCAGGACCTCGACCTCGGCGCCCTCGGCGGCGAGCAGCTCGCGATACCACTCGACGGCGGCGGCGGTGCGGCCTGCCTGCGCGCGCGTGCCCCACACCAGGCTCAGCGTGCGGGTGCTGGCGGGGTGGGTCTTGGTCCGCTGGCTGTCCTTGACGCCGTTGGCGCAGGGGCCGGCGCCGTCGAACAAGCAGAGCAGACCGCCGAGCTTGATCGTCTGGCCGGAGGCGTTGAACACGTACTCCGCGTCCGCCGGCGCCAGCCCGACCCGCAGGGCGCCCTCGACCCGGTCCAGGTCGACCACGCTGATCGGCAGGCCCGAGTGGAGCGAGACCACGTTGCAGGCGTCGACCGCGAGGTTGATCGGCCCCAGCTTGCCCGCGCCGACGGCCTTGACCAGATACTCCGAGGCGGGCTTGCCGCGCCCGGTCGGCTTGTAGCCGCCGTGGCGGAAGAGGTCGCGCACCTGGGCGCGGACCTCTTCGCTCCGCGCCAGCGGCGCCTCGGCCGCGAGGCTCAGGCGCGCCAGCAGCTCAGCGGAGCTGGGGCGCTCGCCGAGGGGCTGGGGAAAGGTCGTGACCAGGGCGCCCAGGTCGAGCAGCGGGTGCTCGTCGACGCTCAGCTCGAGGCTCATGCGCGCGCTACTCGGGCGAGGGCGCGTTCTTCTCGAGGGTCTCGACGCGCTTGAGGATCTGCTCGAGCGCCGCCTGGTAGGCCTCGCGCTCCTTGGCGCGCTCCTGCTCGAGGGCCTCGACCCGCTTGCCGAGGGCCTCGGTCCGCTCGCGCAGCTGCTTGGCCTCGGCCTTGCCGCTCGTGACGGCCTGCTTGAGCTCGCCCAGCTCCTTGCCCAGCGCGTCGATCGTCTGCTCCTGGCCCGCGAGCTTGCTCTCGGCCTTGTCGAGCTGCTCGCCGGTCTGCTCGAGCACGCGGCCCTGGCTCTCGAGCGAGGCCGAGTGGTCGACCAGGGTCTTCTCGTGCCGCTGGAGCTGGGTCTCGTGCCGCTCGAGCGCGGCCGCGTGGTCCTCGATCTTGCCCTCGTGCTGCTCGAGGGTCTCCTCGGTCGCCTCGAGCTGCTCGCCGTGCTTCTTGAGGGTCGCCTCGTGGCGGAAGCTCGTCATGTAGGGCCAGGCCAGCGCCGAGATCAGCGCGAAGAGCCCCACCGCCGTGCCCGCGCGGACCGCGGTCTTTCCGGTCTCGCTCACGGCTGCTGCTTCCCTTCCAGGGTCAAGCGCGCCGTCAGGCGCACGCGCTTGTCCTTGTCGTCGAGCGCCTTGTTGAGCGTTCGCCGCGCGACTTCGTTGTCGGTCATCTGCCCGAGGGCCCAGGCCGCCGCGTGGCGGACGTCCTCGTGGTAGTCCTTGCGGAACAGGCCAGGGCTGAGGAAGGAGGCCAGCACGTTGACGACCTTTTCGCTGTAGCTGCGCGAGAGGGCCAGCTTGCCGAAGGCCAGGCAGCACTCGCGCTGGACCTCGACCAGGGTCGTGGTCTGGGCCAGCGCGATCATGGCGTCGACCGCCTCGGGGCGGGCGAGGTCGCCCAGGTGCTTGACCGACTCCAGCTGGACCTGGGCCGAGCCGTGGGCCAGGGCCCACACCAGGACCTGCTGCGCCACGCGGCCGCCCAGCTTGCGGGCCTCGGTCAGGGCCGCCGACTGGACCGTCTGGTCGTCGTGGCTCAGGCCCGCGATGAACACCGGGGTCGCGTCGCGGCACACCACGCCGCTGGCGCGGAGGAGCTTGATCGTCGGCTCGGGCGCGGAGCTGGGCGTGACCTCCTTGCGGAGCGCGTTCTCCGAGGTCGGGACCAGGGCCGCCAGCATGTCGATCAGGAAGTTCTCGACGCGCGAGCGCTCGGTCGCCTTGAGCGCCTCGACCAGGCGCTCGACCGCCGCGTCGCCCATGGTCTCGAGCACGCGGGCCGCCTTGCGTCGCTCCTGGTGGCTGCCGCCCTCGATCGTCTCGAACAGGCGCTCGATCCGAGGGTCGCGCAGGATCTCGCCCAGGACCTGCCGGCTGGTGTGCTTGAGCTGCTCCTGCTGATCGGAGCGCGTTGTGCGGCGCAGGCCGAGCGAGCGGGTCAGGCGCGCCGCCTCGTCCCATTGGCCGTCGGCGATCCGCGCCAGGATCACGGCCTGGGCGCACTCGGCCAGGCGCTCGAAGACCGAGGCGTCGGTCTCGAGCTCGAGCGCGTCGGCGAGGCGGACCACCAGCGCCGCGTGGTAGCGCTCGCGCACGACGCCCGTGCCCTGGCGGGAGAGGGTCGCGAAGGCCTCGGCGACCTTCTTGCGGTCGCGCACCTCCTGGCTGGAGAGGTTGATCGCGAGGCGCTCCACGAGCAGCCGCGCGGCCGCGCGAGCCTCGTGGCGCTCCTCGAGCATCAGCCGCTCCAGGCAGTCGCCGAACTCACCTTCGGCAGCCGAGACGGTCTGCAGCAGCTCAGCGGGCTTCAACCCCCAGAGCCGGTGCGCTCGTTGGAAGGCCTCTTCCGAAGGCCACTTGAAGTCGTGAGGCAAGTCGGGATCCCTCTCCGGCAGGGGGAGCAGCTCCTCGATCGGCGGGGCGTCGTCGAGGGTGACCTCCAGCTCGGCCTTCCCAGTTTGTGCGGCAGCGCGCCCGCGCACAAGCCCATGAGCGAGCTCGAACAAGGCTTCGCCAACCACCACG
>CALDQK010000269.1 GCA_937911525.1 uncultured bacterium | reverse complement strand
TTCGGCGAGGCCCGCCGCGCCGAGGGGCCCGCCGCGGCTGGGTTTCGCTTCCGCTACACCGGCCGGGAGCTGGACCCGCTCACCGGGCTCTACGACTACCGCGCCCGCAGCTACGCGCCCGAGCTGGGTCGCTTCACCAGCCCCGACCCCTCCGGTCGCCAGGGCGGGCTGAACCTCTACGCCTACGTGCTCAACGACCCGCTCCGCTTCGTCGACCCCTACGGCCTGAGCGCCGAGACCCCCGACGACGCGACGGCCTTCGCCGCCTTCGAGGACTTCGGCTTCTGGGACCTGCTCGACCTCGGGCGCGGCTTCCGCCAGGGGGTCGAAGACGCGATCCGCGGGCTGATCGACGTGGCCTTCGACCTCGAGGGCACCTGGGACACGATCCGGCGCGCCTTCCGCAACCCGCGCGAGTTCATCGAGGAGATCGCGCGCCACTACGTCGAGCGCTGGCAGGAGATCCGCCACCTGGCCCAGACCGACCCCGACGCCTTCTTCGAGGAGGTCGGCCGCCTCGCGGGCGAGGTCGCGGTCGGCGTCGCCCTGGGCGGGGTGGTCGGCGTCTCGGCCCGAGCCCTGGCGGTGGCGCGCGCCGTCGATCGCGCCACGCCGGACCACGTGCCAGGGGACCGCACCCCCGAGGGCCCGGGGGGTGATCAGGCGGGCCTGGCCGACCGGATCCGCAACCCGGACGGCTGCTTCCTGGCCGGGACCCTCGTCCAGACGCGCCGGGGCCGGCGCCCGATCGAGGCGCTCCGGGTCGGCGACGAGGTCCTCTCGCGCGACGAGCAGAGCGGGGAGCAGGGCTACAAGCCGGTGGTCCGCTTGTTCCGCGGCGTCACGGACGAGGTCGTCACCCTGCGCGTCGCGCAGCTGCCGGGAGCCGCCCCCATGATCGGCCCCGAGGAGCAGCGCCTGCGCTGCACCCGCGAGCACCCCTTCTGGGTCCGCGGCGCGGGCTGGCATCTGGCCGAGGAGCTGGGCGCAGGCGACGTGCTCCGCGCGGCGAGCGGGGCGGACCTGCTCGTGGTCGAGGCCAGCCGGCGAGCCGAGGCGGCGGAGCACTACAACTTCGAGGTCGCCGACTGGCACACCTACTTCGTGAGCGAGGGGAGCGAGGGGCCCGCGGTGTGGGTCCACAACGACTGCCGCACGCCGCGCGGCTTCGCCAGCGCGGCCCAGTTCGGGCAGTTCGGCAACACGATCCACTCCCGCCTCCAGCGGGCGGGCTTCCCCGACACCCAGGCCTACATGCAGGGCAGCTCGGTCACGGGCCAGAACTTCCACACCGGTCGGCCCTTCGGCGACCACAGCGACTACGACATCGCCCTGGCGGGGCCCGACATCGCCGCCCGCGCCCGCGAGCTGGGGATCAACCTCGACGGCAACCGCTCGAACCCCCTCACGGCCGCCGAGATCGACGCGCTCGGGCTGAGCGACATGCGGGATCGCCTCTCCCGCATGTCCGACGGACGCGAGATCAACTTCATGATCTACGGCAGCGAGGGAGCGGTGATCAACCGCGGGCCCAGCCTGCGGATCCCGCGCCGCACCGACGGAACGGGGATTCGCTAGCGCGAGCCCCAGTGACTCCAAAGGGACACGGTGCTCCCAGGATCCGACTCACTTCGAGTTCATGGGACTTACGAGAAAGCGTCGAGATCTGCATTTCACGCTCATTTCACAGCCCTTAGCGATCTGAACACGATGGGACCCGCGATTGTTTGAAGCTCGACCACGGAAGCCTCTTGGGAAGGAAGCTCCATGGTCGCCGCTCTGCCTCGCGCAGCCGTGCTCTCGCTGCTCTTCGTCGCCCCCTTGCTGGCGTCGGAGCACCTCGATCGCGAGCCGGTCCGCCCCACGATCCTCGACCGGACCTGCCTGGACCGGGTCTCGGTGGACCCGACCACCGGCGGGCTGCGCTACGGCCGCCTCGACCTCTCGATCGGCGAGGGGCCCGACCGCTTCGCGCTGGAGCGGACCTGGGCCGGCCTGAGCCAGGGCGAGCAGGGCCCGCAGAGCTTCACGAGCTTCGGCGCCGGCTGGGCCTCGATCCTGGACCTGCGCGTCCTCTTCCCCGCCGACCAGGTGACCCTGCTCCGCGACGAGCGCGGGATCCTGCACGCCCTCGAGGCCCAGGGCGAGGAGGGCTACACGACCCTCCTCGGCCGCCTGCTCCGCCTCTCGGGGACCCGCGAGGGCTGGCGCCTGACCGGCCGCGAGCGCGGCGAGGAGCTCCACTTCGACGCCGAGGGCCGCCTGCGCGAGTGCCGCCGCTACGGCCACCGCGCCTGGACCGTCGAGCGCGACGCCGAGGGCCGCCCCGCGCGGATCACTGGCCGCTGGGGTGAGCTACAGCTGATCCACGACGGCGCGGGCCGCCTGCGCGAGATCCAGGGCCCCGGCCTCCGCGTCCGCTACGGCTACGAGCAGGGCCGCCTGCTCGAGGTCGCCCGGGGGGCGCGCTTCGCCAGCTACGGCTACGACGAGGCCGGCCGCCTGAACCGCCTGGCCCGCGGCCAGGGGATCGTCCGCTACGACCGCGAGGGGCGCGTCGTGGCCCTCGCCGGCCCTGGGCTGGTCCCCGAACGGCTCCGCTACGGCCACAGCGAGCGCGGCCTGGTCGTGGAGCGGATCGCCCGGGGCGCCCGCGCCCGCTGGGAGGTCAGCGCGCGCCGGATCGTGCACACCCTCCCCACCGGCGGCCAGGAGGTCGTCGAGCTGGACGAGCGCGCCCGTCCGGCGCGGCGCACGCGCGGCGAGCAGGGCTGGAGCTGGCGCTACGACGCCGAGGGCCGGCTGGTCGAGCACGTCACCCCGCAGGGCAGCTGGCGCTACCGCGGCTTCCGCGCCTTCAGCTGGGGCGGCGACGCGCCGGGCGACTCTATCTGAAGACGTCGACCTTGAAACAATCG
>CALDQK010000268.1 GCA_937911525.1 uncultured bacterium | reverse complement strand
TGGTCCGTAGTTCTTCATGAGGAGATCGCAAGGCACCTCAATGAGCCGGAGTGGCTCACATTGCCGGAGCTGGCGCTTGAGCTAACCGCCTCCCCACAGGAACTCGAAGAGTGGGCAGAGGGGGCAGCACCCACTTGGGAGCGGCAGCTGACTCTGCGAGAGCAGGTGGACAGGCTGGACTACCGTCTCGAGTTGAAGCAATACGAGGACAGACTCAGCTCTTGGCGTGGGCCTCGTTGTGCTGTCCTTGACGCTGAGGTCTCTAAGGGTGATCAGATCAGCGCGGAGAATCTGACCGAGTTCATGCGCCGAGAAGGCCTGACCGCAAGGGACGTCGCCAACGCGACCGGTTGGTCAAGCCAGGCTGTTCGGACATGGATCGAGGGGCGATCTCGGCCCTCGAGTCGCGCTAGAGAGTCTCTCCTGGACCTGTTGGAGGGTCGGACTCCATTCTTCGCCTCCAAACCCGGCGTGTTCCCCCCGCGTCCCAAGCCTGCCCGAGTGCAGCTGGTCATGCGCGAAGAGTTGATGGATCTGTGCCGAAATCTCCGCCGACACTCAGAACTCTCGAGACTGCTCTCCGTCGACCTGTCGCTCATCGGGCGCTGGGCCACCGGAACCGCTCCCAGATTCCGGCAGCATGCGCTAAGGGCTCTACTCGATCAAATGCGAGCCGTGGAACTAGGAGAGCTTCCTTTGCCAGATCCTCCCAAGGAACCGAAGAGGAGACTTAGGAGGGTGAGCACCGAAGTGGCTGATCTTGCTGCCCTAATCGGAAGTAGCAGGGTCGCGGCTCCGGACGTAGCCATGGCTGTCGGTGTCTCCGAGAAGACCGTCCTCTCTTGGCTTAGGGGGATCAGAACCCCCAGTGCATGGAGTTCTGGCCAGCTCCGTCGGTTCCTTGACTCACAGCTCGAAGCCTAGCGCCGACTCAGTGCTGGTTGCTGCAGGTTGATTGATCGGTCTCTCAACTGATCTCGGCCATGCCTGCCCTCCGCGATTGGGCTTACGCCAATCTCTGGCACCAGGCCAACCTGATAGATAGTCTCCAGGCGTGGTCACCGTTGAGGTGTGTATCGGCAACGCTTGATTCCAACTTGAGGGCCATTTCCAGGCCGTCAATATCCCCCTGACAACTCTCCCCAACACCCTTTGTGGATGTCCCCGAGCGGGCGGTGTCTCGCAATCTGCCTACACAAGGTATCTCCAACCATGTGGTGCAATCGCCTTCAAGCCCTCTGCATCGTAGTCATGCTTCTGAACGCTTCGTGCGCAGAGGAGCCCCCCCCGCGAGGCGCAGTGAAGGCCCAGGCCTCCTCTGGGAACTCCCCAGGCTCTCCACAGCTCGTCAACGAACTTCCACAGCTCCGCACTCCTGGTGCCGCGCTGGCAGCGGTCGAGACTCCAGCAGATCGCTTCCTTCTCGTTCAGTGCGTGCGGAGCCGCAAGGCCCATGTGGCGACACGGGTCACCGCGCTGCGGCGCCTTGAGGCGCTTGAGCCCGACCAGAGCGTTGACCTCGCGGTTGAGCTAGCAAGCGACCAACACGAGCACGGCACCGTGCGTGCAAACGCAATCGCCCTACTGGCCCGGTCTGACCACGCAGGAGCAGCGAAGGCTATTGCCGCGTTGGGGCCTGCAGATCGGAGGCTCGCGGAGCAAGTCCGCAACACCGTCCCAAAGGAGTCCAAGTGAAGGCTTCCTGGCAGACCTTGGCGGCTGCCAGGAAGCCCTTGCTGGTTGCGCAGCTTTGTTGGCCTCTGGCCAGGAGACCCCGAACACCGGCGAAGGCCTGCTCTACTTCGCGGTTGAGAACCGCCAGACGGGCCAGTTCGAGCAGCGCGGGCGCACCGGCAGCACGGGCACCGCTTTCGGCAACCTGATCCTGCTCCCGAATACGCGCTATCGCGGCTGGGTGGTCGACGCGCGCACCCTCCGAGTCGGCCGGATCGACTTCACGACGGCGAACTCGGGCGTGCGCACCGAGCTCCCCGAGACCGTCTTGAGGCCGGTCGCCAGCAAGGACTTCGACGGTGATCAGCTCCCCGATCTCTGCGAGCGGATCATTGGAACCGACCCCCGGGTCAAGGACACCGACGGCGACGGGTTGGAGGACGGACCCGAGGTGATCGGGGGAGGAGACCCCCTCGACGGAATCCTCGTCCGGACCGGCCTGATCGCCACCGTCGACACCCCGGGAGACGCCCGCGCGATCTGCTCCCGTGACGACCTGGTCGTGGTGGCGGACGGCAGCGAGGGGATCAGCGTCTTCAACGCGTTTACCGGTCTCGAGCCGCGAGTGATCGCCCGCGTCCGCACCCTTGACCCCGCGATCGACGTAGCCTGCAGCCGTCAGCGCATCGCCGTGGCGACGGGCGCAGGCGGGCTCGAGATCATCGACGTGACCGACCCGCCCTCCGCTAGCCGCCAGAAGCGCTTCAACCGCTTTGAGTTGGGCGGCGACGCCCTCTGCGTCGAGTCGCTCGGCGGGATCGCCTACGTCGGGCTGACCAC
>CALDQK010000267.1 GCA_937911525.1 uncultured bacterium | reverse complement strand
CCCGCGGCGACTCACTCAACGACTCAGGCGTCCTGCTGTCCCATCGACGCCAGATCATCCTCGATACCGGCCGCGCGCAGCTGCTTCAGCGCGGCTTGGACCTTGAGGCCGAGCATCACGCGCCCGATCCGGGCGCTGGCCTTGGTCGGGTCCCCGTGCACGCCGCTGGCCGCGAAGGTCGAGCCGCCCATGAAGGCGCGCTTGCTCCCGCGCACGCCCTCGGGGTGGGCCGCGAGCAGCTCCGAGGTGTCGCGGATCCCTGCGTGGCCGCCGATCTGCTCGTCGGCGAAGCCGCGCTGCTGCAGCCACGCGATCTGGCCGTTTTGCGCGTAGTACTCGTCGAGGTGGATCACCCGCACCCCGCGCCCGGCCCACTCGGCGTTCAGCTTGGCGGCCACGCGGGCCTGGGGCGCCTGGTTGTTCAGGCTGTCGCCCAGGAACGCGATCGTGGTGAAGCCGTGCTGGGCGAGCGAGCGGGCCGTGTCCTCGAGCACCCCCTCGAACACCTCCTCGCGCAGGCTGAGCGTGCCCGCCTTGCGCATGTGATCCACGGGCGGGTCGATCCGACCCTCGGGCACGTAGGCCATGGTCGGCGCCACGAGGCAGTCGCCGAGCTCCTGCGCGATCCGCTCGGCGGTCCGCGCGACCACGTGGTTGTGTTTGCCCAGGATCATGTGGGGGCCGTTCTGCTCGGTCCCGCCCGTGGGCACGATCACGGTCCGGGTCCCCGCGGCGATTCGATCGCGGACCTCGGTCCAGGTCAGCTCGGCCAGCTGAACCCGCTGCGGCTGCTGGCCGCGCTGCGTCAGCTCGGCCGCCAGCACGCCGCCCGCGAGCAGGAGGGTCACCAGGAGCAGGATCCGAGTGGGACGAGTCATGATCAGCATCTCCGACCAGCCGGCGGCGATCTTGCGGAAGGGCAGCAGGTAGAGGCGGAATACGTCCTGGTATTCCTCCTCGGACTCGCCGTCGAGGCCGAACTCGAGCGACTCGCCCTCGGCGAGCCCGGCCTCCTCGGCCAGGACGCGGGTCCCCGCCAGGCGGTCCCAGAACGAGAACACGAAGCCCATGTTCTTGTCCCAGTGCTCGCGGCGGCGGCTGTGGTGGATCTGGTGCATGGCCGGGCTGACGAGCAGCCGCTCCGCCCAGCCGAAGTCGAGCCAGATGTGGCTGTGGCGCAGGTTGTAGCCCACCACGTAGAAGAGAAAGATCCCCAGGTTGACCTGCCACACCGCGATCGCGCTGCCGGTCGCGGGGAAGAGGTGCAGGAAGAGCGCCTGCGCCGCGCCGGCCGTGATCCCCGAGACGCTCATCGTCAAGGCGTCGTCGAGGGGATGCATCCGGAACACCGTGATCGGCGTCATGACCTCGGCCGAGTGGTGCACCTTGTGGAGCTCCCACAAGAGCGGCACCCGGTGGAAGAGGTAGTGCGCCAGCCAGATGCCGAAGTCGAGCGCCACGAAGGCGAACAGGCTCAAGGCCAGGTCGAGGGCCAGCCCGGGCGGGAGGTCGAAGCGCAGCCCCGGCGCGACCGCCTCGAGCGCGCCGCTGACGAGCGCGATCGCGGTCGCGCCGCTGACCACGAAGGGGAGCACGATCAGCGGGTAGAGCAGCCGGTTCAGCGCCGCGAAGGCGTAGTCGACCTTGGCCGAGCGGTGGAGGTAGACCTCGCGCGGAAAGAGGAAGCGGAGCAGCCCCTCGTCGGGGGCGAGCGCGCGGCGCCGCCGCTCCAGGTAGACCCCCAGCGCGAG
The DNA here is from genome assembly GCA_937911525.1 of uncultured bacterium. Classification (GTDB taxonomy): domain Bacteria; phylum Planctomycetota; class J058; order J058; family J058; genus NORP233. The sequence goes on along the minus strand of CALDQK010000267.1, from coordinate 5,209 downwards.
GATCAGCGCGGCCACGAGATAGAACCCATAGAGCCGCTCGGTGGGGAGGGTGAACACCTGCAGCAGGCGGTTCCCCAGTCCCGAGACCAGCCCCGAGATCAGCTCCGTGACGCGCTCCATGCCGGAATGCTAATCACACGCGGCGCTTCGCGCGAAGCGCGGCGGGTCGCCTACGACCCGCTCACCCGGCCCGTGACGGCGGCGAGCGCGTTCTCGACGGCCGAGGCCGCCTCCTGAATGTTCGACTCGGTCCCGCCGAGGAACACGCGCCCGAAGGCGCCGAAGGCGAGGATCTCGAGGACCTCGACCTCGGCGGCCTTCTCGGCCTCGTTGGCGGCGAACACCGCGTAGCCGGCCGGGTGCACCTCGAGGATGTAGAAGGCCTCGCCCGAGAGCAGGAAGTTGCCGTGGCGCATCCGGTTGACGAGCATCGAGTGGTGCGCGTCGACGCCCGTGATCACCTGGGTCGTCTTGACCGTCGGCTTGAGGCGCTCTTCCTGGGTCAGCTCGAGCGCATCGAGGATCGCCTCGCCGGCGGCCCGCACTTCGCCCTGGTCGAAGGAGTGCACCTCGAGCATGCCGAACACGCGCTCGACGACCATCATGCCGGGCCGGACATCGGTCCGCTTGAGCGCGATGTCCATCACGCGGTTGATGCCCATCCCAGGCGCGATCTCCATGATCAGGGCCGCCTGCCCCTCCGTCGGGAGGAAGCCGCGGGCCACTGTTGCAAGGAAACTGGCCACCTGAGGCTGGAACACGTCGATGTAGGTGTAAGTGCGCAGCTCGACGTCGCTCACGGGTCCCCCTCAAAGGGCGACATAGTAGCGAGCGCAGCACGCCCTGCCACCCCGCCCTTGCGGCTCAGCCGTCAAAATCCCAGCAGACCTCGCTTCGCTTGTGACATCTCTCTGGCGCTGCTAACCTTCGGCAAATCCGCGACTTGAGCGGGCCCAGGGGTCCCTGAGCGGCGGCACTCAGCCACGCTACAGGCGCCTCGTGCGGCAGGGGGTATTGGTGAGCCTGCGCGGCAGCGTCAAGGCGTTCAGCCTGGAACAGGCGCTGGAGTTCCTCAACTCCAGCGGCCACGACGGCTCCTTGCACGTTCATCACCAGGATCTGCGCAAGACCCTCATCCTCTACAAGCAGGGGATCTACCTCGATCAGCGCGAGTTCAGCTTCCGCCTCGGCGACGCGCTGGTCCGCGCGGGCGTGATCACCCCCAGCCAGCTCGACGAGGCCCTCGTCAAGCAGAAGGAGCAGGACAAGCGCCTGGGCGAGATGCTCAAGGAGCTGGGCTACATCGACGAGGCCAAGATCCTCGGCGCGCGCCGGACCCAGGTCGAAGAGGAGATCTACGAGACCTTCTCCTGGGAGGACGCCTTCTTCGAGTTCATGAAGGACGAGCTGCCCGAGGACTTCGTCGCTGGCCTCGAACACCCCGAGCAGTTCCGCTTCCAGACCAGCTCGGTCCTGATGGAGGCCACCCGTCGGCGCGACGAGTGGCAGAACATTCAGGAGACGCTGCCCAGCGAGAAGCGCGTCTACACCGTCAGCAGCGAGGACGGCGCGATCAAGCGCGCGACCCGCGAGCTGAGCGAGGCCAACGCCCGCGTCACCGACCCCCTCGTCGTGTTCGACGGGACCAAGACCCTCGGCGAGCTGCCCCACCTGCTCGGCCTCTCGAGCTTCGAGAGCCGCTCGGTGGTGACCCACTTGATCCTGGCGGGCGACGTGCGCCCGCTGATGCGCCACGAGCTCGAGTCGCGCTTCCGCCTCGCGATCCGCAGCAACATGGAGTACGCGCTCAAGCTCTACGAGTGCGCCCTCGAGACCCCGGAGTTCGACGCCCGGGGGCGCTTCCTCGATCGCGTGTTCTTCGGCAGCGACGCCTTCAAGACCGCCGCGCAGGAGGGCGTGATCGAGTTCGCCGCCCGCCTGACGGGCCGGCGCGCCTTCCAGCTGATCCTGGCCCTCTTCCGCCAGGGCGTGTCCTGCGAGTTCAGCGTCCGCGAGGAGGGCAAGGGCCTGCGCCTGGGCTTCTCGCCCAACTCGCTCGTGTGGCGCGTCGAGGAGGGCTCCACCCCGCCGAGCGTGGTCAAGCACCTCCTGGCGCGCAGCCCCGTCTCCGCTACCGACCTCGTGCGCGTGCGCGAGCTGCAGGAGGAGAGCGGGCGGACGCTGCAGGAGATCCTCGTCGGCGGCGGCTACGTCACGATGGAGAACTGGTTCAGGGCCCAGAAGGACACGGTCCTGAACGAGATGTTCTCGATCTTCTTCCTCAAGCGGCCCTACCTCGACGTGCGCACCAAGGAGGAGCGCGGCACGGCCAAGCCCGGCCTCGACATCGAGGTCCCGCTCCTGCCCTGGCTGCACGCCGAGGTGATGCGCGAGATCCGTGACTGGGAGAAGATCCTCACCCAGATCCCTACGGTCCGCGCCTACCTCGAGATCACCGCCAAGGGGCTCAAGTCCCTCAAGGGCAGCGACGACCCGACCAAGCTCTTCGACGGCCAGCGCACGATCGAAGAGGTGCTCCAGCTCCAGAGCAAGACCCCCCTCGACTTCCTCTCCGACGTCTACGAGAAGGTCCAGGGCGGCCGGCTCAAGCCGCTGGAGCCCGCCGAGTATCAGACCCGAATGGAGGCCGCCCTCGAGGCCGGCCAGCGCGCGGATGCGATCAAGTACTGCACCGCGGCGATCGAGGCGAACGTGGAGGCCAAGGCCTTCACCGCTCGCCTCAAGGAGCTCGAGGCGGCCGAGTCCGAGCTGGCCCAGCAGGGCGCGCGCAACGCCCTGCGCGGCGACCTGGCCAACTTCTCGCTCGCGGAGGTGCTGCAGACCTTCCACCTGCGCAAGCGCTCGGGCACCCTCCGCGTGGAGGCCGTGCAGTCCGGCCAGGCCGTGTCGCGCCAGATCTACTTCGATCAGGGCGACGTCTATCTGCTCGCCGGCGACATGGAGGAGGGGATCAAGGAGGACGACCTCGAGGAGGGCCTCGTGGCGGCCGGCCTCGTGACCGAGGACCAGCTGGCCGAGGCCGCGGCCCAGCAGATGAAGGACGAGGTCTACGAGATGTTCATCTGGGAGGGCGCGGAGTTCGAGTGGGTGGCCGACGAGTTGCCCCCCGAGTTCTACACCTCCCGCGGCAACCGCAAGATCAAGCTGAACACCGTCAACTTCCTCCTCCAGGCCGTGATGCGGATCGGCGAGTGGGAGGAGGTCCGCCAGACCCTCCCCAGCGACGACCTGGTGCTGGCCTTCGACTCCAACGCGACCAAGATGCGGACCGTGCTCGAGAAGGGCAACGAGGACCTGCTCCTGCTCGCCGACGGGCGCCACGCGATCTCCGACCTGGTGCGCATGTCGCGCACCCGCCGCTTCAAGGCGCTCAGGATCCTGGCCGAGCTGGTGGACGAGGGCTTGCTCAAGGTCGTCGACCTCGACCGGATCCAGGAGGAGGACGAGGACGCGCTCTTCGCCAGCGCGGTGCCGACCTCGGGCGTGATCGAGGAGGGCTTCGTCGGCCAGATCCAGTTCGTGGGCACCCTGCAGGACCTCGTCGCCGAGGGCCTGACCGGGGTGCTGCGCGTCACCGACGGTCGCCGCTCCAAGGAGCTGGCGCTGATCGAAGGCAGCGCGTATCGGACCAACACCTTGACCGTCAGCCAGCGCATGAAGCGGGTCGAGAAGATCGAGCAGAAGGCGCTCAGCCCCGAGGCCAAGCGCCTCGCGGAGCTCGAGGAGACCGACCTCGATCAGCTCCCCGAGGCGCTGCGCGGCAAGATCGAGATGGAGATGAAGATGCTCCGCGCCGCCATCGCGATGGAGGAGGAGGAGCAGCAGCCCGCCCCCGAGGCGGCGGAGGAGGAGGTCGACGAGGAGGGCCTGAGCGACTTCGAGAAGGCCCTGCGCAAGATGCAGCAGGAGCAAGAGGAGGAGCAGCGGCGCAAGGAGGAGCTCGAGAAGAGCTCCAAGGGCCTCGCGACCCAGACGGCGCAGGAGTTCGCCGAGTGCTTCTCCTGGCGCGGGACCCGCTTCGAGCTGCTCCAGGGCACCCTCCCGCCCCGGCTCCAGGACAAGGAGGGCCGCCTCGAGTTCCAGCTCCACGGCGACACCTTCTTCGACGTCGTGGCCGAGGCCGGCGAGCGCTGGGTCAAGGTCGGCGACCTGATCGACAAGGACCTCGCCGTCGGCTGGACCGAGGGCGAAGCCCCCGAGCGCGCCGCCGAGCTGGCCCAGGAGGAGGGCTTCCCCGACCTGGTCGCCCTCGTCGACGCCAAGAACACCCCCGAGGACATCGCCCGCCTCTCAGGCGTGCGCTATCACGCCTACTCCTGGCTGGCGAACATCTTCGACGAGGGCCTCGCCGAGGCCGTCGAGCCCGAGGCCCAGGAGGGCGACTCGGAAGAGGACTGGGACTTCAGCCTCTAGGGCACCTCAACGAGGGTCGCCAGGTTGGCGGAGCTGAGGGTGCTTCCGCAGGAGCTCCAGCAGATCTCGCCAGCTCGACGGTGGCGTGGGCCAGGCGCGGGCCGCGGAAGCGGAGGCGGACGGGCCGGGTCTTGGGGTCGTAGCCCTCGCAGCTCAGGCCGAGGTAGGCGCCCTCCGCCCAGCGGTCGATCACCTCGAGCTCGAGCAGGGCGCCGCAGATCCCGGCCACGACGAAGCCCGCGAAGCCGAGCCAACCGGACCAGCCGAGGAAGAGCCAGCCCAGGACCAGCCCGACCCCGAAGAGGGACGCGAAGCCCTGCACGTGCCTCGACGCTCCTGCACGACTCGCTCCGGCCTGTCCTCCCGATCTTCAGGAAGTAGCAGCTCCGGGGTCGGGTTGACCGCTTTGGGCACCCCGGCGAGCCTCGGGGCTCATGGCCCAGCCCGACGAGCAGCCCGACTCCGCCGAGACCCTCCCCCCACCCGAGGACCCCCTCCCCACCGAGATCGAGGAGAGCCACCCCGAGCTCGCGCCGACCCTCCTCGAGGAGGACCCCGAGCACGCGCCGACCCTGCTCGAGTCGGACCACGAGCCGACGAAGCTCGACCCGCCGAGCGAGCCAGAGCTCGCGGCGACCCTGCCCGAGAGCCCACCCTCGACCCACACCCAGGCCCCGCCGCAGGTCACCCAGGCCGCGGCCACGACCTCGGACAGCGGCCCCGTCGAGCCTGACGAGCCCGGCGAGGTCAGCCACTTCCAGGCGCTCTCCTCGGC
>CALDQK010000266.1 GCA_937911525.1 uncultured bacterium | reverse complement strand
GTGCGGGTCTGCTGAATCAGGGTGAAGAACACCGGGGTCGGGCCGGTGACGACCTGGGACGGCGTCTCCGCGATCACGAAGGGCAGCCGGGTCTTCTCGTCCTTGCAGCCAGGCGCGAGCGCAGCCAGGCTGCACAGCAAGAGTCCTACGAAGAGCGCGCTCGGCGCGGACCGCATGGTGACCTCGTCCCCCTCGTGACCTCTCCCCTGGGCGCGGCGCGGCAGAGTAACACGGAGCCAGAACGTGAGCACCGTCGCTGTTGGCGACATTCACGGGCGCAGCGACCTGCTGGCCCCGCTGCTCGAGGCGCTGCGCGAGGAACTCGCCGCGGACGACGTGCTGGTCTTCCTCGGCGACTACGTCGACCGGGGGCCCGACGTGAAGGGCTGCCTCGAGCTCCTGGCGCAGTGGCGGGCGGCCCCGCCCTGCGCGACGCACTTCCTGCGGGGCAACCACGAGGACTGGCTCTTGCGCAGCCGATCCGACCCGACGACGCACTCGTGGGTGCTCGGCATGGACGGCTTGAGCACCGTGCGCAGCTACGACGCCGGGGTGGCCGAGGAGCTGCGCGCAGAGCTCGCCAGTCAGGGGCAGCGTCTCCTGCTCGAGAAGACGCCGATCTCCTACGAGCGCTTCTTCTCGCTGCTGCCGGCCAGTCACCTCGAGCTGCTCGACGCGCTCGAGCTTGCGGTCGAGACGCCGGACGCCGTGTGCGCGCACGCGGGCTACGACGCGTCGCGCTCAGCCGCGGAGCAGGACCCGCAGGTCGCCTTGTGGGGGCCTGGGTTCCCCGAGGCCTACGACCCAGGCGAGGGCGGCAAGCCCTTGATCTACGGACACCACGCCGACGCGACCCCCGCGGGGCCGCGGGTGGTCGGGCGCGCTCATGGGATCGACGCGGTGGCAGAGGGAGCGCTGCTCGCGCTCCGCCTGCCGGAGGGGCGCTGGATCAGCTCCCCATGACCCGGCCGAGGATCGGGCCCAGGCGCTCGTGCACGGCGTCAGGGATCGCCTCGGGGGCGGTCATGATCGCGCCGTCGAGGGCATTGCGAGCCGGCCAGTCGGGGGTGTCCTCGGGGAGGTCGAGCAGGGCGTGGCGGATCACCTTGCGGGCGTTGGCGACGTTCTTGCGGATCGTCTCGAGGACGCCCGCGACGCTGACGTCCTCCTCCTCTTCGTGCCAGCAGTCGTAGTCCGTCGAGAGGGCGATCGTGGCGTAGTCGATCTCGGCTTCGCGGGCGAGGCGAGCTTCGGGCAGGTTGGTCATGCCGATCACCGACACGCCCCAGGAGCGGAAGGTGTTCGACTCGGCGCGCGTCGAGAACTGGGGGCCCTCGATGCAGACGTATGCGCCGCCGTCGTGATAGGTCAGGCCCTCGACCTTGGCCGCTGCGGCGAGGAGCACCTGTCGCAAGGGCTCGGAGACGGGGTCGGCGAACATCACGTGGCCGACGATCCCGTTCTCGAAGAAGGTCCGCTCGCGGCTGACGGTGCGGTCGATGAACTGGTCGACCATGACGAGGTGACCGGGGACGATCTCCTCCTTCATGGAGCCGACGGCGGAGACCGAGATGATCCGGGTCACCCCGACCGACTTGAGCGCATAGATGTTCGCGCGGTAGGGGAGGTTGGAGGGGCTGTAGCGGTGGCCCCGGCCGTGGCGAGGCAGGAAGACCACCTCGCGCTCCTCGAGCTTGCCCACGATGAGCTTGTCGGAGGGCATGCCAAAGGGCGTCTTGACCTCGAGCTCTTCGAGGACCTCGAAGCCCTCGAGGTCGTAGAGTCCGCTGCCACCGATCACACCCGTCCGCTCGGCCATATCGCCTCCTGCTTGAGAGGCCCAGAGTCTACGTCAGCGCCCCCGGGCCGGGGCAAGGGCCGGAGTCGAGCGGCGGATAGCGTCTAGGCGTTGACGAGCTCCGGCTGGGTGGCCGGCTGCTCGGCGTCGGCGCCCTCGCCGCCATGCTTGGTGATCCAGTCCAGGATCGCCTCCTTGGCGGCGTCGGCTCGCTTGAGCTCGCGGCGCTCGAGGATCTCGGCGAAGGCGCGCGCCTGCTCGGGCTCGAGCAGGACCTTGCCGAGGAACACGGGGCCTTCGGCGGGGGCCGGCGGAGGCGAGACCTGGCGCATGGCCTCCTTGAGCTTGACGCCTTCGTCCACGAGGGCGTGGATCCGATTGCGCTCTTCGGCGGGCAGCGCCGTGACGCGCTTGGCGTCGGGAATGCTGCCCGCGGTGCCCTGGAGCATGCGCTCGAACACGTCGGGCGCGGTCTCCTTGATCTTCTCGGCGACGTCGATCGCGCGCGGGCTGACGCCGACCTGGCGGCTCGCGATCTCGCGGGCCTTCTTGTTGATCGTGCGGGGGCTGGGCTTCTTGCGCTTCTTCTTGGGGGCCGGGGCCGGCTCGGGAGCAGCCGCGCTCTCGCTGGAGACCTCGCTCGCCTCCTCCGAGGGCGAGTCTTGCCGGCTGGGCTCGCTCGGATCCGCTTGCTCCGCTGGGGGCTGGGGCTCAGCGGCCGGAGCGGCTGGAGCGCTGGCCTCTTGGGAGGGGGCCGGCGCGAGGTCGTCGTCGCCCGCGAGGAGCTTGCTCTGGAAGGCCTTGATCCCTGCGCCTGCGGCGGCGCGCTGGACGGTCGTCAGGTGACGGCGGCCCAGGTTCAGGGCCACACTGTGCGAGAAAGCCTCTTCGTAGCTGCCCTCGAACTCGCGAATCCGAGGCTCGATCCCCAGCTCGAGGCAGGTCTGGTAGCGGTGGCGCCCGTCCAGGATCTTCCCCTCGAACACGAGGATCTCCTGCAGCTGCCCCTCTTGCATGAGCGAGGCCCGCAGGTGATCCGCGTCGACCTCGGACATGACGGGGAACAGGGTCGCGATCTCGTGGATCTCGAGCGGCTCGTGCATGGCGTCCTCCTAAGGGATGGGATGGATCGCCGTTCTACGGGGCCCCACCGACAGCCATCGCCATCGAGCCCTGATTCCAGAGCCCCTGGCGAGTTATCCACAACCATCCCCCAGGGTCCCCAGGCTCAGCCGAAAGCTCACCCGAGGCCGAGCTCACCGCGGGCGCGGGCGAAGGCGCGGTCCGGGGCGTCGAGGAAGCCCCAGGGCAGCTGGGTGAAGTGGGTCCCGATCTCCTGGAGCTCGCGGCGGGCCTTTCCTCCTCGCTTGCCCAGCCAGAGCGCGAAGGCGAAGTGGTTGCGCAGCTCGAGGTCGACCAGGCGGGCCTGTTTCCTCCCGCGCGCGAAGCACGCCTCGTGGGCCGCCTCGATCTCTTCGATCACCTCGGGGCGCTCGAAGTAGCGGGCGAAGGACTCGTCCTCGTCGAAGGCATAGCCGAAGAGCCAGCGCTCGGCGTGGGCCATGGGGATCAAGGCGTGAAGTCGGCTGCCTGGGCCCGCCTGGGCCGTCGCCTCGCGGGCGTGGGCGAACATGGCCTCGTGGCTGCCGCCCCACTTCTCGCACAGGCGGACGAGGAGCGCCTGGTGGGCCAGCAGGTGGTCGGGGCGGGCTCCCTGGGCTCGGGCGAAGCGCGCGCGGGCCTCGGCGAGGGGGATCCCGAGCCCCCGAGCGGTGATCAAGCCGAAGGCGTGCGGGGTCGGGTCCTTGGGGTCGAGGGCGGCCGCAGCCTCGAGGTCGTCCTCGGCCAGCTCGAGGCGATCGAGGAAGGCGTTGGCTCCGCTGGCGCTGACCGTGTCCGCCGTGCCGGAGCCGCGCGCCTCCCAGGCCCAGTAGATCCGGTTGCGCGCGCGCAGCAGCAAGGGGAGCGAGGACTCTGGCTCGGCGGCGACCCAGCCCGCGAGGGGCAGCTCGCCGGGTCCCTCCGCCAGGACCTCGATCAGCCGGGTCCGCTCGTCGGGGTCGCTGAGCGAGTCGAGGTGGCGCTTGGCCTCGAGCCACTGCCCCGTGCGCAGCTCACCTCGCAGGGTCTTGAGCCGCCTGTCACCCGCCGTGGGGTCGAGGGTCAGGGCGACCCGCGAGGAGACCCCGCCTGCCTGTTCTGCGATTCCGATCAAGCGCGCGAGCCATGTCCACATGGGTCCTCCTCATGCAGCGAGGAAAGCCGGGCAGGCGATGGGCTTCCAACGTCCCGCCCATTTCTCGCGATGAAACGGAAGGGGTGAGATCGTCCCTTTGCAAACAAGGGACTTAGGGCGGAACGCCCTGTGCGACAGCCAGGACCATGACGCGCTCTGCCCTGCCTCTGCTCCTCTTCCTCGTCGCCGTCGCTGGGCTGGCCGAGGCCAACCCCGAGCTCGAAGGTCCTTACCGGATCGAAGGGGCCAGCGGCGGCCAGCGCTACACCCTGGCCGGCGGGCTGGAGTATCAGGGCAACGAGCTGCGCTTCGCGCGCGGGCCTCTGCGCGGGAAGCTGAGCTGGGACAAGGGCGCCTGGCGCGGCACGAGCTCCTCTACGGGGCTCAGCGGGGCGCTCACGGGCGGCGCGGCCGGCCAGGTGACCCTGGAGCTGGTCCGCACGGCGCCCCAGCGGCTCGACGTCCGCTGGAGCCTCGTCAACGGCGCCCGTCAGACCCAGGGCAGCGAGGTCTGGACCCGGGCGCCGATCGCGAGCGCCCCCGAGGCCAGCGCGGCCATGTCCGACCTCAAAGACCACGTCCTCCGCGCCGCGGGCCGCAAGCGCGGCAGCACGATTCCGGCCGCCGAGGTCTTCAGCGACGCCGGCAACCGGATCGGCAAGCGGGTCCTGGTCGACGGCCCCGAGATCTTCGCCGCGGCCGCCCGCCTGATCGAGTCCGCCGAGGAGGAGGTGCTGCTGCAGTCCTTCCACTGGCAGGACGGCTGCCAGGCCGCCGACGCGCTGGTCGCGGGGCTCCAGAGGCTCCAGGAGCGCCGCCGCGCCGCGGGCGCCGCTCGCCCGGTCCGGGTCCACGTGGTCGTCGATCACAACCGCCTGATCAAGGAGCTGCGCAAGAACCCCGACGAGCTGGCGGCCTCGATCGCTCGCGCCAACCTCGACCCGCGCTACGTGGTCGTCCAGCAGAGCAAGCACAGCCACTGGCTCTACGGCGCGCTCCACAGCAAGACCCTCGTCGTCGACGGCCAGCGCGCCCTGATCCAGAGCGCGAACGTCCACGACGCGCAGAACGGCCCGATCCCCTGGCGCGAGTTCGGCTTCGAGCTGGCCGGCCCGATCGCCAAGGCCTTCCGGAGCGACTTCGTCGAGCTCTGGCGCCAGACCAGGGGCGACCGCCTGCCGGCCCTCACGACGCCGCCCCTGCAGCTCGACGGCGGCGTGCCCATGATGGCCGCCGTGCGCCCCTGGGGTCGGAGCGTGTTCTCCCGCAACGTCAAGGACGCTCCCGGCCAGGCGATCCTGCAGGCGATCAACAACGCCCAGCAGCGGGTGCGGATCATCACCCCGCAGTTCTCGGCCAAGCCGGTGCGCGAGGCCCTGGTGGCCGCCCTCCGCCGCGGCGTCCAGATCGAGCTCCTGCTCTCCAAGGGCGGCGGCGGCTTCCGCATGAAGCTCCCCGGGCAGGGCGGCACGAGCCAGAAGAACCTGGGGCGCCTCTACGAGGACCTGAAGTCCGACCCCGCGGCCCTGGCTCGCCTCGACGCCCGCTGGTACTCCCGCGACGGCGTGCAGCCCGTCGAGAAGGAGTCGACCCCCGGCGCCCTGCACGCCAAGTACATGACCGTGGACGACCAGCTGGCCGTGGTCGGCGCGAGCAACCTCGACAACCAGAGCTTCTACTACAGCCGCGAGACCAACGTCGTGGTCGACAGCCGCGAGACCGTGATCGGCTGGGACGCCCAGGTCTTCACGCCGAACTTCAGCCGCTCGATTCGGATCGACCTCAGCAAGCTGGACTAGGAAGTCGGGCGGTCGGAGCTGGCTGCGACGGAGTGGGGTCGGCGAGCGAGAGCGCTATCCGTCTCGGTTCGAGTAGGAAGACAGGAACCTAGGAAGTAAGGAAGGGTCCCTTCCTCACTTCCTATCTTCTTGCTTTCTTTCTCAAGAACGCCGGTCAAGGAGCCTCCGCTCCCCGATTCGCGCTTCCCAACCTTCCTCACTACGTGTCCAGGAAGGCGCGCGAGAGGTTCTCGACCCCGCTCGGCGTGACCAGCACGTCGTCCTCGATCCGGATTCCGCCCGAGGGGATCAGCGCGTCGACCAGGTCCCAGTTGAAGGCCTTGGAGTCCTTGCCTTCGCGGTAGCCGTTGAGCAGCAAGGGAATGAAGTAGAGCCCCGGCTCGATCGTGACCACGTGGCCCGCCTCCAGGGTGCGGGTGGTCCGCAGCCAGGGGAACTCGGCCGGCGGCGGGGTGGGCGGTCCGGTGGGTCCGCTCAGCTTGCCGCCCACGTCGTGGACCTGCAGGCCGAGGTGGTGGCCCAGGCCGTGGGGGAAGAAGGGGAAGGCCAGGCGGCGCTCGAAGGCCTCCTCGGCGCCGACCTTCAGGATCCCCAGCACGCAGAGCAGCTCGGTCACGCCGCGGAAGGCCGCCTCGTGCAGGACCAGGTAGGGCAGCCCGGGCTGGACCGTGTCCACCAGCGTGTTCTGGAGCTGCACCATGCCCAGCAGCGCCTCGTGGAACACGGGGTGGCTGCCGGGGCGCAGGTAGGTGCGCGTAATGTCGCTCGCGTAGCCGTGGCAGGTCGCGCCGGCGTCGATCAGGAGCGTCCGCCCTGGGCTCGGCTCCTGGCGCTGCTTGTGGGGGTAGTGCAGCGTGGCGGCGTGGCGGTCCCAGGCAATGATCGTCTCGTAGGGGCACTCGCGGCCGAGCTGACCGCTGGCCTCGAGGTAGGCGAGGTGCAGGAGGTGCTCGCTTTGGCCGCGGGTCACCCCCTCGCGCACGGCGTCGTGGCCGAGGGCGGCCTTGAGGCAGGCCGCGCGGATCGACTCGACCTCGTAGGGCGTCTTGGGGCCGCGGTCCCAGTCCAGCCGCTGCAGGAGCGCGGCCGGCTCGCGAAGCTGCACCGCGCCCTCGGCATCGCCACCT
>CALDQK010000265.1 GCA_937911525.1 uncultured bacterium | reverse complement strand
GACTCGACCGCCCTGACGTCGGTTGCGCACCAGCCCCTTACGCTTTCGCTCTGATCTGTGGGCTGTGATCCTGGGGGGCTGCGCCCCCCAGACCCCCGTCTTTGGGCCCGCGAAAGCACCAGGGGCTGGTGCTGCGGGAGGTGTGGACTCGACCGCCCTGACGTCGGTTGCGCACCAGCCCCTTACGCTTTCGCTCTGATCTGTGGGCTGTGATCCTGGGGGGCTGCGCCCCCCAGACCCCCGTCTTTGGGCCCGCGAAAGCACCAGGGGCTGGTGCTGCGGGAGGTGTGGACTCGACCGCCCTGACGTCGGTTGCGCACCAGCCCCTTACGCTTTCGCTCTGACGTGTGTGCGAACACGCCTTGTGTGCTCGCTGTCGCTCGCAGTTCGAGAACCGCGCCGAGCACGACGACTCTGTGACAGCCGTTTTGGCCAGCGCTGGAGATTCCTGCCCTGGCTGGGAACCTGAGCGGGCCGTGCTGCGTCCAAATCCCTCCAGCACCACCGAGGAACGTTCTCTATGCACGCACCCCGCGCCCTCTCGCTCGCCCTCCTGCTCCTGGCCAGCGCCGGCCTCGCCCACGCCTGCTGCACGGCCTTTCCCGACGACGCGCGCGTCGCGATCGCCGATCAGGAGGTCCTGATCGCCTACGACGCCGAGCAGGGGGTCGAACACTTCGTCCGGCGCGCGACCTTCGAGGCCGGGCCTCAGAAGGGCTTCGGCTTCCTCGTCCCGACCCCGAGCCAGCCCGAGGTCGCCGAGGCCGACGCGGACGTGTTCGGCCGCCTGCAAGAGCAGATCCAGCCGCGGATCGAGCAGCGCACGCGCTACCGGATCATTCCCAGCCTGCTGATGGCGCCCATGGGAGCCGAGGGCGGGATCAAGGCCGCCGCCCTCGCGGAGAGCGCCAAGGGCCGCTCGGTGACCGTCCTGGACGAGGTCCGCGTGGCGGGCTACGACGCGGCCGTCCTCGAGGCCAGCGACGCGGACGCCCTGACCGAGTGGCTGAGCAAGAACGGCTACAGCGCCCGGCCCGAGCTGAAGGAGTGGCTCGAGCCCTATCTGGCCGCCAAGTGGAAGGTCACCGCGTTCAAGTACGCCGCCGAGCCCGGCGAAGTGACCGCCAAGGCCGTCCGGCTCAGCTTCCCCACCAAGCGCCCGCTCTTCCCCTTCCGCGTCCCGCGCGACCTCCGCTCCAAGGCGAGCACCCTGCGCGTGTTCTACGTCGGCCCCGGGCGCGCCCAGGCGAGCTTCGCCGAGGGCGACGGCTCGGCCTGGAAGGCCGAGACCAAGTGGGCCGGCGCCCTGAGCGCCAGCCTCGCGGGCGCGCTCCCCGCCGGCGTCGGCATGAGCGGCGCCTGGCTGACCACCTTCGAGGACCCGACCTGGCCCTCGGGCGGCGACGACCTCTACTTCACCAAGGCCGAGGACCAGACCCCCGTCGAGCCCCCGCCGGTGATCCGCTGGAAGACCGAGACGATCGTGCTCCCGGGCGAGCTCTTGATCCTGCTCCTGCCCCTGGGGATCTGGCTCTACCGGCGCAAGCAGGCCAAGGCTCAGGCCTGATCGAGCAGGGCCTCGCTCGCCTCCCACAGCCGGCGCCCCGACTCGGGGTCACAGGCGAAGGCCGAGGGGGCGACGAGGCGCTCGTCTATGTAGTAGCCCCCGCTCTGGCCGGCGAAGCGCGCCTCGCAGGCCAGGGCCAGGGCGGTCGCGGCGCCCTCCTCCGGCGTGCGCTGAAAGGGGCGCGCCAGCGCGAGCAGGGCGCGGAGCGGCAAGGGCAGCCCGCGGCTCAACCCCGTCGCCACGCCGCCGGGGTGGAGGCAGTTGACGGTGATCTCCGCTGGCGACCAGCGGCGCGCCAGCTCGCAGGTCAGGACGACCTTGGCCAGGGCCGCGCGCGAGCCGGCCCGCAGCGCGTTGTAGCGGCGCCGGGTCTGCAGGTCGTCCCAGTCGAGGTCGAACTTGCGGTGGAACTCGCCCGACACGATCACGACCCGCGCCGGCGCCGCCGCGCGCAGGAGGGGCTCGAGCCCGCGGATCAGCGCGAAGGCCGAGAGGTAGGCGACCGCGAAGTTGAGCTCGACCCCGTCCTCGCTCTCGCGGCGCGGGGTCGAGATCACGCCCGCGCTGCAGACCAGCACGTCGAGGCGCCCCCAGCGCTGAGCGACCTCCGCGCAGAGCGCGCGGATCTGGGCGAGCGAGGCCAGGTCGGCCACGAAGACCTCGACCTCGGCGGCGCCCGCGGGCAGGCCGGCTGCGATCGCGGCGCAGGCTTCGCGCCCGCGCGCCGCGCTGCGGGCGATCACACCGACGCGCGCCCCGCGCGCGGCCAGTCCGGCGGCCGCCGCGCGCCCGATCCCGGAGGTCCCGCCGCTGACCAGGCAGCGTCTCCCCGCCATGGGCTTCCCCTGCATGGGCTGCGCGACCTCTCCTTCGCTCACTTGGCCCCGCGCAGCAGCTCGAGGTAGCCCGGCAGCTCGCGCAGGGGCGCCAGGGCAGGGTCGTGGTGCAGGTCGCTCCAGGAGTGGGCCCCGCCCTGGAGCGCGAGCCGGACGCTCTTGAGGCCGTGCTCGAACAGGACTCGTCGCTGCTCCTCGTCCTCGCAGGCCGCCCCGACCAGCGCCTCGAGACGCGCCAGCTCGACGTAGGCCTCGAGCAGCTCGTAGCCGGGCACCTCGACCGCGCCGCCCTGGAAGCGGACCCCGACCAGGGAGAGCGAGCCGCCCTCGGCGCTGACGCGCACGCTGGTCACGCAGGCGCGTCGCCCGCGGCCGGGGCGCTCCTCGTAGCGGCGCGCCAGCTCCACGTAGGGCGGGCTGCGCACGACCACTCGCTCGTTGGCGCGGCGGACGGAGACCAGCGCGCGGCGCACGTCCTGGGCGCGGAAGGTCGGGCGCAGCCGCAGGACCTGTCGGACCGAGTCGAGCGCCTCGGCAGGGCGGCCCAGCTGGCGCAGGGCGCGAGCCCGCCCCAGGTGACCGGCCACGTGATCCGCCTCGCCCGCCACCACGCGCTCCCACGCCGCCAGCGCCTCGCGGTGTCGCCCCAGGGCAGCCAGGGCTTCGCCGCGCAGGGCGTCGTAGCGCACGCCGCGCACGCCGCGCTTGGCCAGGAGGTCCAGCCGGCGGAGGGCGCCCGCCGCGTCGTCGGTGTCGATCAGGAGCTGCAGGAACTCCAGCGCCGGCTCTCCCGTCACCAGCACCTGCGCCCGGTCCAGGCGCTCGAGGTCGGCCAGGGCCGCGTCGGCGTGGTTGGCGTTCAGCGCGAGTCGAGCCCGCGCCAGCAGGAAGCCCGGCGACTCTTCGCCCGGCCCGCCCTGGGGGTCGAAGCCCAGCCCGTAGCGGAAGGACTCCAGCGCGTCGCTCAGCTCCCCGGCGCGCTCCTGCAGCGCGCCGCGCGCGAAGGACAAGCGGGGGTCGTTGGGCGCGGAGCTGCAGGCGCGCTTCAGCTGACTCAGCGCCTCTTGCGCCCGCTCGCGCGCGGCGGCGCCCTTGAGCGAGCCGAGCGCGATCATGTGCCCCTCGGCGCCGCGGAGGGCGTCGTCGATGAAGTCGAGCCGGTCGCAGGCCTCGCCGCGCAGCGTGGCGAGCAAGGACCGCCCAGCCTGCGGCACGACGGCGCGCAGCCCGACCCAGCTGCGGCTCCCGCGCGCGATCGCGCGCCGCAGCGCGAGCGGCGTCTGCTGGGCCGCGCGCAGGTGGACCAGCGCCTGCTCGGCCCAGGCCCACTCCTGCGCGCCCGCGTAGAGGCGCGCCAGCAGGAGCCCCTCGGGCGCCTCGCCGGCGCCCCCGCTCAGCCAGCGCTCGAGCGCCTCCTCGAGCTCGATCCGCTCGGCGAGCTGGCTCAGCTGCAGCCGCTGCACGCCGCGGCGCCCGACGAGGAGCCAGCGCTGGCGCTCGGGCCAGGCCAGGAGATCGACGGGGGCGCCGATCCGGCCCGCTGGCCAGCGCAGGCGGCCAGCGAGCTCGCCCCGGCTCAGGTCCCAGAGCGCGACCCCCTCCCCGCCGCCGTAGAGCGCGAGCGCGAACCCGGGCGCCGCCGCAGCCAGGCGCTGGACCGGCGCGCTCAGGCTCGGGTCGCTCAGCACCTGCAGCTTGCGCGGGGGGTCGGCGCCGAGGTCCCACTCCACGAGGTGCCGCCCGTGAGCGGCCAGGGTCCGCCCCCCCGGGAGCTCCAGCAGCGCCCCGACCAGGGGCGTGGGCTGCTCCTCGCCGCGGCGCTCGCCCTGGGCCCGCTCTCCCGCCGCGCTCCAGCGCGCGACCACGCCGCCGAGGCCGCCGCTCTCGAGCCCCTCGGGCCGCCAGCGGAGCGCGCCCACCGAGCCCGTCGCCCAGGCCCCGAGCGACTTGCCCTCGCTGCTCCAGGTCCGCAGCAGGAGCGCGCGCGCCGGGCTGGTCTCGCTCCCCCGTCGCACCTGCAGGCCGCCCGCCGGGTCGAGCACCAGCTCGTCGAGCCGCCCCGCGGGCAAGCCCGGCAAGCCCGCCCGCAGGGGCGAGTCCTCGGCCAGCTCGAGCGCGTCCAGGTCCGGCCCCTCGCTGCCGACCGCGAGCTGCAGCCCGTCCGGCGAAAAGGCCAAGGCGCTGACCTCGCCCACGTGCCTGGGCAGGCGCGCGACGGCGTCGCCGCGCAGCCGCCACAGGGCCACGCTCCCGTCCTGGCCCCCGCTCGCGAAGCCGCTCCCGTCGGGGGCGCCCGCCAGCGCGCGGACCGTGCTCTCGTGCGTGCGCCAGTTGAGCCGCAGCCCCAGGAGCGGGTCCCAGAGCTCGAGCCCGCCGCGCTCGCGCCCGAGCACGAAGAGCTCGCCCACCGCGCTCGCCGCGCAATCTGCACGGACACCGACCGAGCTGGATGCCGAGGAGACCGCGGAATGTTCCTCTGACTGATAC
>CALDQK010000264.1 GCA_937911525.1 uncultured bacterium | reverse complement strand
TCTCGCGCTGCTCCGGCGAGAGGCCGAGCGGCTCGGGCGCCCCCTCGCGACGGTCGGTGGCCACCGTGTGGTGGTGGCTGCTGTTGGTCACCGCCGCGTGGACCTGCACGCGACGGCGCTGCTGCGCGCGGCCCATGGCGTAGAGGAAGATCTGGTTGATCTGCGGATTCGGCTTGAGGGCCAGGCAGCGGCGGGCGACGCGGCGCGTGATCGAGTGCGTCATGTTGGGCAGGAGCCGGCGGGGTTCAGTCATACGTGGAGCTGGGCAAGTCGGGGCCCGCTGAGCCCAAGTTCAGTCACCGCGGCGAATCGGTTCGCGCTCGTCCCGGAGGCGCGACACGAATGGGCAGATGTTGCCCACGCGACCTGGCTGAGGAGACGAACGAGCCTAGGGGGGCGCTCGACCCCGCCGTGGTCGCGACCTGCCCCGCTAGACTGCTCCCCCATGACGCCCCTGCGGGAAGTCACGACACGCCTGGAGGCGCTCGCCCGCGAGCACCCCCACGGCAACCTCGAGCTGGCTGCGCGTTACCACGGCGCCGACGCGATCGGGCTGCGCACCCTCGGACTGATGGTCCCCATGCAGCGCGCCGCGGTGCGGGAGGGCTACAGCTTCCTCGCCGGCAGCGAGCGCGAGATCGCGCGCGCCTTGGACGAAGTCTGGCGCGGGAGCGACTGCTTCGAGGTCATGGCCCAGCCCTTGTTCTATTACGCGCAGAAGGCGCGTCGCGGTCAGCTGCTCGCCCGCTGGCCGCTCTTGCGCGACTGGAGCCCCCGCGCCAAGTGCTGGCCCCACGCGGACCAGCTCTGCGGACTCTACGCCTCGATCCTCGAGCTGGACCCCGAGCGCGTGTTCCCGGTCCTCGATCGCTGGAGCCAGGGGCGCTTGCCCTGGAAGCGCCGGCTCTCGATCGTGAGCCTGATCTACTACGCCAACAGCCGCAGCAGCGTGCTCCCCTTCGCTCAGCTCCTTCCGCTGATCGAGCGCCAAGTCGACGTAGACCACGTCTACGTGCAGAAGGGCGTCGGCTGGTCGCTGCGCGAGCTGGGCAACGTCTACCCGCAGGAGACCTGGTCCTGGCTCGAGCGCAACGCGACTCGCCTCAGCGCCTCGGCCTACAGCGCCGCGGTCGAGAAGCGCAGCAAGGCCGAGCGCGACAGCCTCAAGGCCGCCCGCAAGGCGGCCCGTCAGAGCAAGCGCCGCTAGCAGGCCGGCGCCCGACCGCGCTCGAGGTCACGCGCTCCACGTTGGCAGCGCGGTCCCCAACTCAGGCCCTCAGCGTCTGGCGCCAGGCCTCGACCCGCTCGCGCAGGTAGCGCAGCTCCTGCACGAAGTGCTCGGCCGCGCTCCCCGTGCCGACGTCGGCGTAGCCCAGCTCGCGCGCCAGGGCCTGGCGCTCGGGGCCCTCGGGCGGGAGCACCGGGCGCGCCTGCCAGTTGCGCGCGCGCAGGCGGAGCACGCAGCGGCGCACGAAGGCGTAGGCCGTGCGCAGGTCGCGGTGCCAGGCCGCGTCGAGCAGGCCGGCCTCCTCGAGCGCGTCGAGGAGGTGCGCGGTGTTGGGCTGGCGCAGGCCCGGGTGAGCGTGGCCGTGGAGCAGCGCCAACGCGCTGGCCGAGAGCTCCAGCCCCGCCAGGCCGCCGGGGCCGCGCTTGAGATCCTCGCGCTCGGCCTGCTCGCGCTGGCGGCGGAGCATGTCCTCGACCTCGGCCCACAAGGACGCCGCGTCGCGCTCGGGGCGGTAGAGCAGCTCCGCCAGCTCGGCCTCGAGTCGGGCGCAGGACTCGGCGGGCCCGACCACGGCGCGGGCCTTCTGCCAGGCCAGGCGCTCGAAGTCGCGCGCCGCCTCGCCCGGGCCCTGGTCCAGCAGATAGTCGCGCAGGAAGGACCAGGCGCAGGCCAGAGGCGCCTTGCGCCCGCCCGGGCGCAGGCGGAGGTCGATCGGCAAGAGCGGCCCCTCGACCGAGCCGGCGCTCTCGCCGAGGGCCACGCTGCGCTTGACCACCTCGCCCCAGTAGTTCGCCGCCGTCGTCCCGTCCGGCGCCGGCTCGCTGCCCGTGTAGCAGAACACCAGGTCGCCGTCGCTGGCGTAGGTCAGCTCGCGCGCCCCCAGCGCCCCGAGCGCGAACACCACCAGCTCGCCGCCCGCCGGCGCCCCGCCGTGGCGCCGCTCCGCCTCGGCGCAGGCCAGGCGCACGAAGGCCCGCAGCAGGCCCTCGGCCAGGTCGGCCAGCCCCCGGCCCGTGTTCTGCAGGTTGCCCCGCCCCGCCAGGTCGGGCATGGCGACCTGCAGCAGGTAGAGCGCGCGCAGCTCGCGCAGGCGCGCCGGATCGCCGCGCGTGGCCAGAGCCGCGGCCTCGACCTCGGCCCGGTGCAGGGGGGCGCGGGTCAGCAGGCGGTCGACCACCTCGTCGAACACGCTGGGGTGATTCGCCAACAGGTTGACCAGGACCTGGCTCCCCGACGCGAGCTGTACGAGCAGCTCGAGCAGGTCGGGCGCCTCGGCCAGGAGCTGGAACACGGTCGCCTTGGCGCCCAGCGGAGCCACGATCCGGTTCAGGTTCCGCAGCACCCGGTCGGGCTCGGGTCGGGCCGCGACCGCTTCGAGCAGGCGCGGGGCGATCCCGGCCAGCACCGCGCGCGCGCGCCCCGAGGGCGAGAGGAGCAGGCTCGTGTCCTCCGCCAGCGACTCGAGGTGGCGCCAGGCGGCGGCGGGGTCCTGGAAGCCGTAGCCCGCCAGCCCCTCCGCGCCGTCGAGGGGATCGGGCGCGCGCTCGAGGAGCAGGTCCTGGAGCGCGAACTGGCGCGTGCTCTTGGCGCCCGCGAAGGGCTGGTGCAGCAGGCGATCCAGCAGGGCCCGGGCCCGGGTCTGGGTCGCGGCGAAGCGCTCCTCCAGCTGCTCGGGGGAGAGCCCCAGGCAGGCCGCCAGGGCCGATTCGCGCGGGAGGCGCGTCTGCTCGCGGTCGGTCGTGAGCTGGAGCAGGTGCTCCAGGCGCCGCAGCGAGGCGTAGCACTCGCGCAGATCGCGGGCCTCGTCCCCGCCGAGCAGCCCGCGCGCCTCGAGGCGCTCGACCGCGGCCAGGGTGCCCGTCTCGCGCAGGTCGGGGTAGCGGGACCCGTGCAGGAGCTGGAGGAACTGGACCGCGAACTCGACGTCGCGCAGGCCGCCGGGCCCCTTCTTGACGTCGCGCTCGGCCTCGCGGGTGTGCTCCACGATCCGCTCGCGCAGGGCCACGACCTCCTGGATCGCCCGCGCGCTGAGCTGGCGCCAGTGGAGCGGCGCGAGGTCCGCCAGCAGCTGCTGACCCAGCTCGCGCGCGCCGGCGACCGGGCGGGCCTTGATCCAGGCCTGCTTCTCCCAGGTCCGCCCGCGCTCCTCGAAGTAGGAGACCACCGCGCGCCGGCGCGGGGTCAAGGCCCCGCTCTGGCCGTAGGGGCGCAGGCGGAGGTCGACCCGGAACAGGCGCCCCGCGGCCGTGGCGCGCTGGACCCGGTCCACGAAGGCCCGCGCCAGCCGCTCGGCCTCGCGGACCGGCGCCTCGTCGCCGCGGACCAGGACCAGGTCCACGTCGCTCGAGTAGTTCAGCTCGCGCCCGCCCAGCTTGCCCAGCGCCAGGACGACCAGGGACAGGTCCGCCACGGCCGGGAAGCGCGCGGCCAGCTCGGCGCGCGCGTCGGCCAGGGCCCGCTCGAGCAGCTCGTCGGCCAGGTCGCTCAGCTCGCGCGCCGCCGCGGGCGCCGCCAGCTCGCCGCTCAGCTCGCGCGCCGCCAGGGCCAGGGTCGCCCGCCGCCGGTGGACCCGCAGCTCGTCCATGCTCGCCCCGGGCGAGGGGAGCGGCTCGAGCCGGACCGCCGCGCGCAGGTCGGCGGGCACGGCCA
>CALDQK010000263.1 GCA_937911525.1 uncultured bacterium | reverse complement strand
AGCTGGCCAGCTCGGCCGCGCTCGGCTCCAGCCAGCGCGAGCGGCTGGCCTGGGCCAGCTCCTGGCTGACCCGCTGCGGCTCGAGGGGCTCCTCCTCGAGCAGCCGCCGGGTCCGCGCCAGCAGCCGCGCCCGCAGCGCGCGCAGGCCGAGCGCGCGGCTCGTCGCCTCGTAGCGCGGGGAGCAGCGTCGCAGCAGGTCCAGCGCTTCGCCGGCGGCCTCCTCCGCCGCCCGCGGCAGCTCCGCGCGCTCCGCCGCCTCGACCCGGCGGAGGCCCGCCAGCAGTCCGGCCAGGTCGCTGGCGCTCGGGTCCAGCTCGACCTCGCTCCCCGCGCGGGCCAGCTCGAAGAGGCGCCGCCGCTCGGCCAGCGCTTCGTCGGGAGCCTGGCCCGCCTGCCCGAGGCGAGCGGCCAGGTCGCTCGCGACGGGGGCCAGCCCGATCAGCGCTGCGGGGCTGAGCGCGCCGAGCTCCTGCCAGGTCGCGCGCGCGCGCGCCCGGCTGCGGAGGGCCAGGGCGCCGCCCGCCCCCGCGAGCGCGAGCAGGAGCAGCGCGACCGCGAGCGCGCCCAGCCGCAGGCGGGTTCGCCGCGTGGCGCCGCCCCCGAGGGACTCGCCGGCCCTGAGCTTGGCGATCTGCTCGGCCAGCTCGGCCGCGCTCGGGCGCTCGGTGGGCTCGGGGGCCATGGCGCGCAGGATCAGGGCCTCGAGGTCTCCGCCGACGTCCGAGGCGAGCTCGCTCGGCGGAGGCGGCGCCTCGTTGAGCAGGGCCAGCAGGACCTGGGTCGGGCTCCCCACGAAGGGCGGGCGTCCGCACACTCCGCGGTAGAGGATCACGCCCAGGGCGTAGACGTCGGCCGGCGGGCCGGCCGACTTGATCGCGTCGGCCTGCTCGGGGGCCATGTAGGCGGGCGTCCCCATCACCTCCTGGCTGAGGGTCAGCCGCTCCTCGACGCCGAGGTCGAGGGCCAGCCCGAAGTCGCACAGCTTGGGGCGGCCTTGCTCGTCGAAGAGCACGTTCTGGGGCTTGATATCGCGGTGGATCACGCCGGCCGCGTGGCAGCGCGCCAGGGTCCGAGCCAGGGCCTCGACCACCTCCAGCAGCCGCGCCCGGTCCACCGCGCCGGCCTTGAAGGCCTCGTCCAGGTCTCCGCCCGGACAGAGCTCGAGCACGCAGAAGGGCTTGCCGGCGGTGCGCGAGAAGTCGAACACCCGCGCGATCCCCCCACCCGCGTCCACGCGGGCCGCGAGCTCGGCCTCCCGCCGAAAGCGCGTGAGCAGGTCCGCGTCGTCGGCGAGCTCGGCGGGGAGGAGCTTGAGCGCGACCGGTCGGCCGCCGCTCTGGAGGTCGACCGCCGCGAGGACCTGCCCCATGCCACCGGCCCCGAGCACGCGCTCGACCCGGTAGCGCTCGTTGATCAGCTGACCGGGGGCGAGCTCCACGCCGCCAGGGTGGCCCGAGGTCGCGGCCCGGTCCAGGGGCTGGCTGGGGCTACTGGGTCAGCCCGCGCAGGCGGTGGGTGGGGCGGCGAGGTCGCCGTCCGTTCGGCCTGGGCGCTTCGGCGTGGGACGCCCCGGGACGAGGGAGCTGAACCACTCAGCGACCCAGCTGGGGTCGGGGGCGCGTCGACCTGGCGATAGAGAAGGAAACCAGGAAGACAGGAAAGAAGGAAGGCTGCGGCTCCTTCGTTCCTCTCTTCCTTCCTTCTGTATCGCCCCGTCCGAGCGCCCTCGCTCGTCGAGGGAGGACTCCTGGGCGCGGGGAAGCCACTCGACGCTCTTCGCAGGAGACCGAAGCGGCGCTGATTCGCTGGGCCTTGGGCTGCCTCTAGCTGAGCGCCCACTCGAGGAGGGTCGCTCGGGCCGCCGCGCGCAGCTCCTCGTCCGGCAGCGGGTGCGCGCTCGCCTGCTCGAGCAGCCGCACGTAGTGGCCGTCGAGGAGGGCGCGGTTGGGGGCGCCGCCGCGGAGCACGTCCAGGATCGCGCGCAGGACGGGGAGCAGGGTCTGGCAGGCCCGCCGCTCGGGGGAGCCCTCCTCGAGGTCGAGGGCCGCGCGGGCCACGCGGGCGGCCGCGGCCTCGGCCGGCTCGAGCATCGACTCGCCTGGCTGCTCGACGAAGCGGGCCGTGGCCTCGATCCCCTCGTGCAGGGCGGGGCGGACTGGCGCCGAGTCGGGCACCTCCTGCACGACCCGCCGCGCGACCGCGTAGGAGATCTTCATCATGACCACCGGGCCCTTGCGGGCCATGCGGCGGCCCCAGAACTCGAGGGTCGGGTTGGGCTCGTCCTCGTCGGCGGGGTCTCGGCCCAGGGCCTCGCTGGCCGGCGGGTGACCGAGCTCGTGGGCCAGGATCAGGCGCTCGCGCGGAAGCTCTCCGCGCTCCATGCGCTCGCGCAGCTCGCTGGCGTCGTCGCTCAAGGGTCGCTCAGAGGGCGGCGAGGGCGACGGCCCAGGCGCCGCACGCGGCCGCGATCGGGATCGAGAGGTTGTCGTCGATCCGCTTGCTGAAGAGCTCGGTCACCGCGCCCGCGAAGGCGGCGCCGGCCGAGATCAGCAGGGCCAGGCCGGTGTGGACGTCGGGGTGCCAGATCGAGAGCGCGGCCAGGCCGGCCAGGGTGCCCACGATCATGAAGGCGGTCGTCCCCTCGAGCGAGCGGCCGTTGACCAGCTTGATCCGCCCCCAGCGACGCCCGACGAAGCCCGCGGCGGGGTCGGCCAGGCCGAGGACCGCCAGCGCGACGACGCACACCTTGGGGGTGAAGAGCAGCGCCAGGACGAGCAGCGCCGTGGTGTACCAGGTCGCCGAGTTGACGTGGCGGCGCTCGTGGGGGTGAGCCACGGCGGCCATCGAGCGGAGCAGCAAGTCGTTGAGCGACTTGCTGAAGATCCGCCCGATCTCCATCGCCCAGCAGCAGACGGCGCCCACCGCGGCGGTAATGATCATGCCGATCGGGCTGAGCACGTGCTCGACGAGGAGCAGGCAGATGACCGCGGTCGTGACGTGCATCACGCTCCGGGCGTAGTTGGTCGGGCGCAGCTCAGGCAGCCCCTTGACCGTCGGGCGCAGGGCGTCGTAGGCCTTCTCGAGGCGCTCGCGGAAGCCAGCCCAGGCCAGTCCGCGGTCCTCGGCCTGCTCGACCTCGGCGCGGGACGCGATCAGCTCGCGCAGCTTGACCACGTCGCGGGTCAGGCCCTCGTCGCCGTCCTTGGTCAGGACCACCGCGAGACCCTCCTCCACCTTGGCCAGGGGCGCCTCCATGAAGCGCGCCGGGTCCTCGCCACGGGGCAGTCGCTCCAGCTCACGCAGGTGCGTGAACAGGTCGTGCAGAGTGGGCCGGACAGCGGTGTGAAGCTCGGACATAGGGCCTCTCGGAGTCCCTGCTCATAGCAAAATGACGCAGGGCAGCAAAGCGCCGAACGCGCTTCGCCACCCACTGCGATCCGAGGGCCAGAGGCGACTGACGCGCTAAGTCTATTCGGCGTAAAGACTGACCCTGTCAGGCCTCCGACAGCGTCAGATCTCCACCAGACAGGACTGACACCTCTTCGACGGCGCAGTCTCAGCGCTCGAAGGGCGCCCCGAAGCGCGCGGCGAAGGCCTCCCGCTCCCACTTCGCGAGGCGGAGTCCGCGCCAGAGCGCGCGGACCTCCTCCTCGCTCCCGCCCGTCCTCAGGGCCAGCAGCCCGCGGACCAGGCGCAGTCGC
Organism: uncultured bacterium; assembly: GCA_937911525.1. Lineage (GTDB taxonomy): Bacteria > Planctomycetota > J058 > J058 > J058 > NORP233. The sequence continues at coordinate 424 of CALDQK010000263.1, read as the reverse complement.
TCCCGATAGTGCGCGCGCTTGGCGGCGGGGACGCGGCGGAGCTCGCGCTCCAGCTCCCACAGCCAGGGCGGCAGGTTGGCGCGCCAGGGGTCGTCTCTGGGCAGGCGCAGCGCGAGGCGCGCCGCGAGCAGGCCGAGGTCTGGGTGTTGCCCGTAGGTGCGCGGGTAGACGAGGGTTCGCAGCGCGTCGGTCAGGCGGTGGCGGGGGACCTTCGCCAGCCCCGCGAGGTCGAAGCGGTGCACGTAGCGGAGCGCGGGGAAGCTGGCCGCGAGGGGCGCCGCGTCGCTCAGGGTCAGCCAGCGGCGGGAGCGGTCGTCGAGGAAGGGCTGTGCGCGACGTCCGTCGAAGCGCGCCAGGACCGAGATCGCCGCCGCTGGCGCGTCGGGGTCGAGCTCGAGGGCCGCCAGCGCGAAGCGGCTCGCCT
>CALDQK010000262.1 GCA_937911525.1 uncultured bacterium | reverse complement strand
GCAGCGGCGGCGACGCGCCTCAGCCGGACCACTCGCCGGTCGCCACGCCGACCCAGGTCGCGGTCGCCCCGAGCGTCGCTCCCTCTCGAGCGCCCAAGCCCGCCGAGCCCGAGCCGAGCGAGCCCGCCGAGCCGCCCCAGCCGGGCAAGGTCGACCGGGGCGAGGTCAATGACCTGCTCGCGGAGCTCGAGGGCGACAAGGACCCGCCCGCCAGCGCGAACAAAGGCGACGCGGTCAGCGGGAACCAGGCGAGCTCCCAGCTCAAGGGCGAGCACGAGGAGGTGGGCGTCAAGCGCGTGGTCGACGGCGACACCTTCGTCACCGACGACGGGCGCAAGATCCGCATGATCGGGATCAACACCCCCGAGAAGGGGCGCCCCTTCAACAAGGACGCGACCAACTTCCTCAAGGACCTGATCACCGGCAAGCGAGTCACGATCGAGTTCGGCAGCGAGAAGAAGGGCCGCTACGGGCGCTACCTCGCCTACGTGCACATGGGCGACCTCTTCGTCAGCGGCGAGATCGTCCGGCGCGGGCTGGCCTACGCCTATATCTACCCCAAGACCAAGCTCCACAACGAGCAGCTGATCGCCTGCCAGCGGGAGGCGCGGGACGCCAAGCGCGGCCTGTGGAGCCTGCCCCTGCCCGAGCCCGCCGACCACTACATTGGCAACTACCGCGCGCCCTACTTCCACCGCGAGGGCTGCCACCGGATCAAGAAGCTGAGCAAGTCGAACCGCCGCGACTACAAGACGCGCAACGAGGCCCTCGACGCCGGCATGAACCCCTGCGTCGACTGCAAGAGCTGAGCCCTCCCCCCGCCCAGCCCCGCGCCGCGTGAAGACCTTCGGCCCCTACCGCTGCCTCGAGCGACTCGGCCAGGGCGGCATGGGCGAGGTCTACCTGGCGGAGCACGCCGAGACGGGGGCGCGCTACGCGCTCAAGGTGCTGACAGGCGCGCTCTGCCCCGAGGACCACCTCCGCTTCGAGCGCGAGGCTCAGGCCATGGCCGCCGCCGACGGCCACCCTCACGTCGTCCGCGTCCACAGCCTCGAGCGCGCCGCGGAGGGGACCTACCTGGTCATGCAGCTCGTCTCGGGAGAGGACCTCCACGCGCGGCTGAACCGGGACGGCCCCCTCGCGCCCGTCGCGGCGGCCGCGCTGGTCGCCAAGGTCGCCCGCGGCGTCGCCTACGCGCACGAGCACGGGGTGCTGCACCGCGACCTCAAGCCGCACAACGTGCTGCTGGACGAGCGCGGCTGGCCGCGGGTCACCGACTTCGGCCTGGCTCGCCTGGCGGGGGCCGAGACCCTGACTCAGAGCGGGGAGGTCTTGGGGACCCCGGTCTACATGGCCCCCGAGCAGGCGCGCGCCGAGCCCTGCGACGAGCGCACGGACGTCTACGGGCTAGGCGCGCTGCTCTACGCCTGCCTGACTGGGCGCCCTCCCGTGCAGGGTCACCAGACCGTGCTCCTGACGCTGGCCGCCGTCGTGGACGCGGCCCCAGCCCCTCCCTCGACCCTCGAGCCCGAGGTCCCCGCCTGGCTCGACGCCGTGTGCCTGCGGGCGCTGGCGAAGGAGCCGCGGGAGCGGTTCCAGAGCGCGCACGAGCTGCTCGACGCCCTGGAGCGCCGCTCGGCCCCAGCCCCTCGGCGCAGGCCCTGGCGAGGCCTGGCAGGAGCCGCCCTGGCGCTCGCCTGCGTCGGCGCGCTGATCCTCTGGGGTCGCGCGAGCGCGCCGGCGCCGACGCCCGACGCCCCGCCGCAGACCCCCGCAGCGCTCCCGGCCGAGGAGGCCGCGCGCCGGATCGCGCGCGCGGGAGGTCCGGCCGACGAGCTCTTCGCCGCCTGGGGCGAAGCGATCGCCGCCCGCGAGCGAGCAGGCGACGAGCGCGGTCCGATCTGTCATAGACGCGTCCGCCGACGCCA
>CALDQK010000261.1 GCA_937911525.1 uncultured bacterium | reverse complement strand
CCGCCTCGGCCATCACCTTGAGCAAGCGCGAGCGACCGACCGCCAGCGAGTCCTCGGCGTCGCCTCCCTCGGGCTCGACGTAGAGCGGATAGACCTCGGCGCCGTCCCGGGTCAGGCCCTCCGCGAGCTTGAGCGAGACCTTGGCGTGCGGGCCGCCCGAAGCGGGCACGAGCACGCGGGAGCAGCGCTGACCGCTCGTCGCGGTGGCTCGCAGGAGCATCACGTCGCAGGGGGCGGCGTCGAGGAGCAGGTCGCCGAGGTCGTCCTCGAGCCCGGCTGAGCTGAGCGCTTCGTGACGCCCGACCACCACCAGGGTCGGCTTGAGCTCACGGATCTCGTCCTGGACGCCCTGCATCTGACGGCTGTGGCTGAGGCTGCGCAGCTTGACGAAGTCCGTCGCCTTGGCCGAGATCTGGGTGCCTGGGTCCGCGAGGGCGTCGCCTGCGCCCTCGCTGTCCGCGGTCGTCGGCGCATCGAGCGCCGGCTCGGGCGAGCCCTCGGCGCCCCCCTGCGGGGAGTCCGCGGGCGCCGTGTCCGCGAGCCCCGCTCCCTCCGCAGCGACCTCGCCCTCCGGCGCCGCCTGCTCGGCTGCAGGCGCCTCGCTCGGCTGCTCGGACTCGGGCGCGGGGGCGGGGGCGGATGCCTCGCCCTCGGCGGGGTCGCTGGAGGCTGCGTCCTGCGCGGCCGCCAGGTCTTCCCGCGAGATCGCGCGCGAGTCCTCGCGCTTGGTCCGCTCGCCGATGGCCCGCTGACGCTGGGCCTCGACCTGCTGGTGGGCCGGCACCCCGTGGTCCAGATCGTCCAGGCAGAGCATCGCGACCGTCTCCCAGATCGCGTCCCGGATCGGGACCCGGATCGGGTGCTCGTCGGCGGGGTCTTCGAGGGGCAGCTCTTCGCCTGCGTTGGGCTTGGCCCCGCGGCTCACGTAGAGGACCGTCAGCGTCTGCTCTCGGGCGCGCGCGAAGCGGCCGCCCCAGCGAATCAGCGGCCCCGCCTCTTCGGCGTCCGTCACCACCACGAGCACGGTCATGGAGAGACGCTAAGCGGGCGAGGGGGGCGTTGCCAGCCCAGGTCGGGGCAGGCCTCCCCGGCTCGGATCAGCGCGGCCTGTGGCCCCGTCCGCGCGGGCGCGGCCGCTCGCACCAGCAGCGCTCCCCGCTCGGCCAGCAGGCAGGGTGGAAGGCCGAGAGGCAGCGCGGGCAGGCCACCAGGTCGTGCCGACGGTCGAGCGACCCTGAGCAGGCGGGGCAGGCGGGGCCGACATCGCTCTGCTCGGGCCGCGCCGCGAGCCGGATCCGCGGGGGGACGCTGCGCTGCGTGCGCAGGGCCACGAAGCGGAGCGCCCGCTCGACCTCCTCGTCCTGGGGGACGAGGAAGCTCATGGCGTCGGCCTCGAAGGGCAGCTCCGGCTTGCGGCGCTGGAAGAGCTCCATGCCTGCAGAGTGTTCCAAGGAGCCAGAACACGCAAGGCCTGCGTCCGGCGAGTAGCATTCGCGGCATGTTCCTCGTGTTCGAGGTGTTGGACCTCTTCTTCGGGCTGTTCAGCCTCTTCGGGCGCCGCGACCCGAACGAGCGCTACATGCTGGAGCAGGTGGCCTACGCCCTCGACGGTCCCTGGCGACACCACTGGGTCCGCGCCGATCGGATCGACGGCCACGTCGAGGGCCGGGAGCTCGAGCTCCGCTATTTCGGAAAGGGGCTGGCCGAGGTCCGCTGTCGAGCCAACTCGTCGATCGAGCTCGAGATCCGCCGACCGAGCTGGATCCGTCGCCTGCTCGGCGCCGACGAGCCCCTGGTGCGTGGCTCGGAGAACGTGGCCGGACCCGCCCGGACCCTCTTCCGCCGCTACGACGGACACTCGCTGCGGATCTCAGGCGGGCGGGTCGTGTTCAAGGCCCGCCCGGGGGCGAACTCGGCGCGCCTGATCGGCTTCGCGCGCGAGATCCTCGACTTGATCTGGACCGAGGCCCGCCCGACCGTGGTCGTCCAGCCAGCCCGCAAGGCGGCTCCCCAGAGCGCCGAGGCCAGCGACCTCCGCTGCCCCTTCTGCCACGACGACATGCTCGCAGACCACCCGACGGTCTACTGCGACAGCTGCGGCGCGCCCCACCACCCCTCCTGCTTCGAGGAGGGCGGCGGCTGCTCGATCGCGGGCTGCCGCGAGCAGCGCGCCCGCGGGCGAAAGGACCGCTGCTAGCGCTACCCCTGATCGTGGTAGTGGCAGGCGACCATGTGCTCCTTGCCGGCGATGGGCAGGAGGCGCGGGACCTCCTTCAGGCAGCGGTCGTCCTTGTCCACGGAGCTGCGCAGGGGGCAGCGCGAGGCGAAGTCGCAGCCCGCGCGCACGTCACGCGGCGAGGGGAGCGCGCCTTCGAGGAGCACCTTCTCGCGCTTGCGCTCGATCGCCGGGTCGGGGATCGGGACCGCGCCGAGGAGCGCTTTGCTGTAGGGGTGGCGGGTGTTCGCGTAGAGGTCGTCCCGCGCAGCGGTCTCCACGATCCGGCCGAGATACATGATCGCGATCCGGTGGGAGATGTGGCGCACCACGGCGATGTCGTGCGCGATGAACACGTAGCTCAGGCCACGCTTCTCCTGCAGCTCCTGGAGCAGGTTGATGATCTGGGCCTGGATCGAGACGTCGAGCGCGCTCACGGGCTCGTCGCAGAAGATCACCTCGGGCTCGAGGGCCAGGGCGCGCGCGACGCCGATCCGCTGGCGCTGGCCGCCCGAGAACTCGTGGGGGTAGCGACCCTCGAAGGAGGGGTCGAGGCCCACGGTCTCGAGCAGGTGGTGGACCTTGTCCCGCAGCTCGGCGCGGCTGCCGGCCAGGCCGAAGTTGTGCAGCGGCTCGGCCACGATCCGGCGCACCGTCCAGCGCGGGTCCAGGCTGGCGTAGGGGTCCTGGAAGATCAGCTGCAGGTTGCGCCGCACCTGACGCAGGCGCTCCCCCGAGAGCTGGGTCAGGTCCTCGCCCTTGAAGAGCACGTTCCCCGCGGTGGGGCGGTGCAGCTGGAGCACGGCCCGCGCGGTCGTGGACTTACCGCAGCCCGACTCGCCGACCAGGCCCAGGGTCTCGCCCGGCTTGAGGTGGAAGTTGACGCCGTTCACGGCGCGGACCCGAGCCACCTCGCGGGTGAACAGGATCCCCTCCTCGATCGGGAAGTGCATCTCGAGGTCCTTGACCTCGAGGATCGGCTCCTTGCTCATGAGCCCTGCTCCGCCTCGTCGTCGAGGACGACCTCGTCTTCGTCTTCGTGCACGCCCGGCATCACGTGGGCGCCGCTCTCGCTGGGGCCCACCCCAGGGCGCACGTACTCGCCGCTCTGGCTTGGGTGCACGCCGGGCTCGATCTCGCCCTCGGGGACCACCCCGTCCTGGACGTCCTCGGGCTGGGGCTCTTCGCTCGGCTGCGCTGGCTCGCCGCTCACCTAGCCCTCCTTCCCCTCAGCCTCGGAAGACTCAGCCTCGGAAGACTCAGCCTCGGAAGACTCAGCCTCG
>CALDQK010000260.1 GCA_937911525.1 uncultured bacterium | reverse complement strand
CCCCGTGCGCCGGTCGAGGCGCACGACGAGGGGGTGCTCGCGGCAGGCGCGCAGGATCGCGTCCTCGAGGTAGCGCTTCCAGTCGCTGCTCATGGTGCCGGGGCCCTCGGGGAGGCCCTGGGGCGGCCCCTCGGTGTCGATCCGGAAGTCCCCGGCCACGCCGCGCTGCCGGATGGCAGCCGACTGGAGCTGCAGCTTCAGGCGGACCTCGGGCTCGACCGCGAGCACTTCGCCGCGAAACACCCGCTCCAGCTCGTAGTCCCCGTCGAGCAGCTGAGCCAGCTCGCGCGGGAGCGAGCCCATGTCGAGCGCCTCGGCTTCGGCGCGATAGTCCATCCGGAGCAGCAGGCGCTGCCCGACGCGCGCTCGGAAGCGCGGCCCCGCCTCCGCCTCGGGCGTCGCGCTCGCGCTGGTCGCGCTGGGGCTGGCCGCTGCGCTTCCTGCCGCCCGACCTTCGCGGTAGGCCAGGGCTGCTCCGGCTGCGCCGAGCCCGAGCAGGAGGCCGAGGGCCAGGAGCAGCCAGCGGAGGCCAGCCCGAGCAGGCGCAGGCGCCCGACCTGCCTCCCACTCGGCGAGCGCCTCGGCCAGGGCCGCGGCGCTGGGGTAGCGATTGGCCGGCTCCTTGGCCAGGGCCCGCAGGCAGATCGCCTCCAGCGCGGGGTCGACCGGGGCGAGGGTGCTCGGCGGCGGCGGCTCCTCGGTCACGACCCGCGAGAGCACCTCCAGGGTCGACGTGCCGCGGAAGGTCCGCTCGCCCGTCAGGCAGTGGTAGAGGATCGCGCCCAGGGCGTAGACGTCCGAGCGCTCGTCGACCTTGTCGGGGTCGCCGAGGGCCTGCTCGGGCGCCATGTAGGCGGGCGTCCCGAGGAGCTCTCCCGTCTTGGTCAGGCTGGAGCGCCCTGGCTCGACCCGGGCCAGGCCGAAGTCGACCGCTTGGGGCGCCCCTCGGCGTCGAAGAGCACGTTGCCGGGCTTGAGGTCGCGGTGCAGGATCCCGCGCGCGTGGCAGTGGGCCGCCCCCTGGGCCAGGCGGGCCACGAGCGAGGCTGCCTCCTCTTGCTCGAGGCGCCCCCGGCGCAGGCGCTGGCGCAGGTCGCCTCCCTCCAGCAGGTCCATGGCCAGGTAGAAGTAGCCCGCGGCGGACCCGCTCTCGAACACCCGCGCCACGTAGGGGTGGTCGTCGACCTGGGCCTGGGCCTGCGCCTCCCGGGTGAAGCGCTTGAGCAGGGTCTCGTCGGCGCGGAGGGGCAAGCCCTTGAGCGCGACCTGGCGACCGCTCTCACGGTGTCGCGCCCGGAACACGATCCCCATTCCGCCCTGACCGAGCTTGCTCTCGAGGGTGTAGGGGCCGATCTGGCTCCCCTCGCGCCAGGCCGTGCGGGCGTCTTCCTGGGACTCGATCAGGCTCGAGGCGAGCCGATCCGAGCTCGTCCCCTTGGAGGGCGCTGGGCCGTGGCCGAGCTGGAAGAGCAGGTGCTGGACTTCCTCCCGGGAGAGGATCCCCATTCCGACCAGGGAGTCCGCCAGGGCCGCGTCGTCGACGGCTCCTCGCTGATCGCGGACCCCCTGCAGGGCGCGCTGCAAGACCGGCAACGCGACCCGCCCGCGCTCGTGCAGGAGGCGGGCCAGCTGGGTGTCGATCTGATCACCTGCGGGCACGCGCCAATCGTGTCACCTGAAGGTCGACTGGACCACCAGGCTCTGACCGAGGATCGACGTGGCGGCGATCCTCAGACAGAGCCTAGTTGGGGTCGCTCAGTTCCCGCAGCGCATGGCCTTGCGGCCCGTGAAGCGCCGCCGAACCGTGTCGGCCGCGCCGTCGCTCAGGGCGAAGCGCTCGAGGTCGGCCTCGAGGCGCTCGGCCTCGCCGTAGCCCGAGAGGTAGGCGTTGAGGCGGGCCGCCGCGGTCGTGTCCACGAAGGCCTCGCCGGGGTGAGTCCGGCGCAGGTCGGCGAGCACGTCCTTGTATTGGCGGAGCACGAACTTCTGGTGGTAGTCCTCGGCGCGGGTGAAGGTCGTGAGGTCCTCGAGCGGCGTCAGGACCTGCTTGCCGAGCTTCTCGGCCTGGCGCGCGCGGCTGGCCACGGCGACTCGCCGCTGCTCGGCGTCGGCGACCAGGATCAAGTTTCGATACTGAGTGCTCCAGGGAGGCGAGGTCGGGTCGTGAGAGGCCCAGAAGCGCTCCAGCAGCGCCTCGTAGCTGATCAGCTCGGGGTCGAAGTCGACCTGGAACACCTCGGTGTGGTCGCCGATCGACTCGTAGGTCGGTCGCCGCGGGCGCGTGCCGCCGGCGTAGCCCACGCGGGTCGCCAGGACGCCAGGGAGACTCCCGAACTGGGAGTCAGGGGTCCAGAATCAGCCGAGGCCGAAGGTCGCGGTCTGCACGCCCCGGCGCGCCGGGGAAGAGGTCTCGTTCATGCGGGCTCCGGCGCGCTCGAGCGGGGCGCGCTCCTGGGTGGGGGAGGGCGGAGGCTCGCTGGGCGAGCTCGCGGCGGGCGGCTGGCCTGCCTGGGCCGGAGCCCGCGCAGAGCGCGCGCGCGGCTCGGCGGGCGATTCACAGCCGCAGAGAGCGGCCAGGGGCAGGATCAAGGCGAGGGCGAAGCGGTTCACGCCCCTCACTATCGCGCTCGACAGCGCTGGTTACAGGGGTAGCGCCTCGGAGGCTCAGCGCCTCTCCCCCAGGCGGCGCTCGTGCTCCTGGATCAGCTGCTTCAGCTGCGCCTCGACCGGAGCGCCCGCCGGGCAGAGGGCCAGGGCGGCGCGGTAGTCGGCGAGCGCGCCGCGCGAGTTCCCCCGGCGGTCGCGGACCAGCCCCCGGGTGGTGTAGCCCGGCAGGAAGCGGGGCGAGCGCTGGATCACCTCGCTCAGGTCCCGCTCCGCCTCCTCGAAGCGCTCGAGGCCCATGCAGGCGTGACCGCGGTTGAAGCGCGCGTTGACGTGCGTGGGGTCGCGGCGGAGGGCCTCGTCGAAGGCCAGCACCGCCCCCTCGAGGGCGCCGCGCTGGGCGAACACCCGCCCGCGGAGCACGTGGGCCTCCACGTAGTCCGGGTCGAGGCGCAGGGCCGCCTCTGCGTCCGCGAGGGCGCCGTCCAGCTGGGCGAGGTCCATGCGCACCAGGGCGCGAGCCGCGTAGCCCCGCGCGTTGGTGCGGTCGTAGCGGAGGGCGCGGTCGTAGCAGGCCAGCGCCTCCTCCTTGCGGCCGAGCACGAGCAGCGCCGTCGCCTCGAGGGTGACCAGCTCGCTGTCGCGGGGCGCGAGCTGGAGGGCTTCCCGCGCGCGTTCGAGGGCGAGCTGAGTCTGGCCCAGCTGGAGGAGCGCCTTGCTCAGCCAGCGGAGGGGCTCGCTGCGCTCGGCGCCCTCGCTCTCGGCCAGGAGCTCGCGGGCCATGGCCTCGGCGGCGGGGAAGTCGCGCGCCTCGTAGCGCTCACGCAGCTCGGCGAGGCGCTGCTCGGCGCCGCCCCGGGCTGGGGTCGACGCGGGGGGGCCCGGCGGGCTTCCAGGTGGATCTGGCCTGAGGGAGGGGCTGGGTCGGCTGGGACTGGGTCGGCTGGGACTGGGTCGGCTGGGACTGGGTCGGCTGGGACTGGGTCGGC
>CALDQK010000259.1 GCA_937911525.1 uncultured bacterium | reverse complement strand
GAGCGCATTCCTTGTCGCCGCAGGCGACGAGGCCCGCGAAGCGGGCCACCGAAAACTGGAAACTCCTGTCCGATTGTGGAAATTCGTTGCGCGCTGCGTCGTGGCTGCGAATTCTCCACTTCTTGACTTGAAAGAACTTCGGTCGTGCTACCTTCTCGGCCTGCAACATGCAGAGGCCTGTTCACGGTCTGACTCAGGCACAAGGACGCACCATCTCCGGATCTCATGACTCGTCGCCTCCCCTACACCACGCGTTGCGGCGGCTTCCAGCGGAAGCGCGTCGCCCAGGCGCCCGCCCCTGGCGGTCGGCTGCTGGGTTGGGGCTTCTGCGCGGCGACGGAGCGTCCGGGTGATCGGCCTGGGCGTTCGCTCGACCGGATCGCCTAAGCAGCTACCCCTCTAGAGCCAGCGCCCTCGCCCTGCGAGTCCACGACCCCGCCGGGGTCGCGCCCCTCGACAGGTCACCCCTCAATCCAATCGAACACCCCTACTCTCCATGAGGCGGAACCCGCCTCAGACTTCGCCCCCAGGAGGCGAACACTATGAGCACCACCGCTGTCGCCCGCACCCACGTGCGCAACATCGGAATCTCGGCCCACATCGACTCGGGCAAGACCACCCTCACCGAGCGGATCCTGTTCTATACGGGCCGCATCGCGCGGATCCACGACGTCCGCGGCAAGGACGGCGTGGGCGCCAAGATGGACTCGATGGAGCTCGAGCGTGAGCGCGGCATCACCATTCAGTCGGCGGCGACCTACTGCGACTGGAAGGACCACGCGATCAACCTGATCGACACCCCGGGCCACGTCGACTTCACCATCGAGGTCGAGCGCGCGCTGCGCTCGCTCGACGGCGCGATCCTCGTGCTCTGCTCGGTGGGCGGCGTGCAGTCGCAGTCGGTCACGGTCGACCGCCAGATGCGGCGCTACAAGGTTCCGGCCATCGCCTTCGTCAACAAGTGCGATCGCGCCGGCGCCAACCCGCTCGGCGTCTGCGAGCAGCTCCGCGAGCAGCTCGGGCACAACTCGGTCATGATCCAGCACCCGATCGGCCTCGAGGGCAACCACGAGGGGATCGTCGACCTGATCACCCTCGAGGCGCACGTCTTCAAGGGGGAGAACGGCGAGACCATCGAGACCGGCCCCGTCCCCGACGAGCTCAAGGAGATCTGCGAGACCCAGCGCGCCAAGCTCCTCGAGGCGCTCGCCGACCTCGACGACGATATCGCTGAGCTCTACCTCGAGGGCGAGGAGGTCCCGCTCCCGAAGATCTACGCGGCTCTGCGGGCGGCGACGATCGCGCGCAAGATCACGCCGGTGTGCCTCGGCTCGGCCTACAAGAACAAGGCGGTTCAGCCGGTGCTCGACGCCGTCCTGCACTTCCTGCCCTCGCCCATGGACCGGACCTACAAGGCTCTGGATCCCAAGGACGAGAGCATCGTGCACGAGCTGGCGTGCGACCCGGACAAGCCCCTGGTCATGCTCGCCTTCAAGCTCGAGGACGGGCAATACGGACAGTTGACCTACTGCCGCGTCTACCGCGGCACGCTCAACAAGGGTGACTTCATTCACAACACGGCCAACCGCAAGAAGGTCAAGGTCGGGCGTCTCATCCAGATGCACTCGGATGAGATGCACGACATCGACAAGGCGGTGGCGGGCGACATCGTGGCCCTGTTCGGCGTCGACTGCGCGTCGGGTGACACCTTCACCGACGGCACCGAGCCGCTGACCATGACCTCGATGCACGTGCCCGAGGCCGTGGTGACGCTCGCGATCGAGCCGAAGAAGAAGAACATGCTGAACAACTTCAGCAAGGCGCTGAACCGCTTCGGCAAGGAGGACCCGACCTTCAAGGTGTCCTTCGACGAGGAGTCCAGCCAGACGATCATCGGCGGCATGGGCGAGCTCCACCTCGAGGTCTACATCGAGCGCATGAAGCGCGAGTACAACGTCGAGGTCGAGGTCGGCGCTCCGCAGGTCGCCTATCGCGAGGCGATCACCCAGAAGGCCGAGTTCGACTACACCCACAAGAAGCAGACCGGTGGCTCGGGTCAGTACGGTCGCGTCTGTGGCTACGTCGAGCCGATGAACCTCGAGGAGATGGAGGAGGGCGAGCCCTTCGAGTTCTCCTCGGAGATCACCGGCGGCTCGATCCCGAAGGAGTACATCCCGGCCTGCGAGAAGGGCTTCCGGGCGGCGACCGAAGAGGGTCAGCTGATCGGTCACCCGGTCGTGGGCGTGCGGGTCGTGATCAACGACGGCAAGTCGCACGCGGTCGACTCCTCGGATCGCGCCTTCATGGCGGCCGCTCGCTTCGCCTTCCGCGAGGTCTACCGCAAGGCCAAGCCGGTCATTCTCGAGCCGATCATGAAGGTCGAGGTCGAGGGGCCGGAGGAGTTCTCGGGCGCGATCCTGGGCTCCCTCAACAAGCGCCGCGGAATGATCTCGGGCAACAACAGCAAGGGCAACGACGTGATCGTGACGGCCAACGTCCCGCTCGCGGAGATGTTCGGCTACAGCAACGACCTGCGCAGCTCGACCCAGGGCAAGGCCGGCTTCACGATGGAGTTCGCCCACTACGCCCCGGTGCCGCACTCGGTGCAGGAGGAGCTGGTCAAGGAGGCCGAGGCCAAGAAGGCGGCCAAGTAGCCAGCCCTCGCCTGCGGGCGAGTTGAAGTCATTCAGTGAGGACGGCGGTCGCGCGAGCGGCCGCCGTCTTTGCGTGTGGGCGGTCGCGCGAGCGGCCGCCGTCTTTGCATGTGGGCGCTCGCAGCGCGCGGTTAGGCTGCCGCTATGCGTCCGCGTTGGCTATTACTCCGCTCGCTCGCCCTCTTGGCCTGGCTCCTCTGGCCCCAGCTCGGCTGCTCGGATGTCGCTCCCGCGAGCCCGACGCGCGCCGGGAGCTCTGCGACTTCGAGTTCAGACGCGGAGGCGAAGCCTCGGCGCCGGAGCACCTACGCCGAGCGGGTCAAGCAAGGACGCGACCTGGCCCGCTTGGCGCCGCGGAGGAAGGCGCTCTTCCGCGCCCTCTCGCTGCAGGAGCCAGCCGAGCAGCTCGCCGAGACCCGGCGCGAGCTGGCCCGTCTGCGCCAGGAGAAGGTCCTGTTCACCCTCCGCCGGCACGACGCCGCGCCGCCCCTGACCCTGGCCGAGGCCGAGTCGCTGCGGGAGGGGATTCGCGACGAGCGAGGGCGCCCGACGCTGGCGATCGTCGTCGAGCTGCGGCTCGGGATCGAGAACGAGCTCCCTCTGCAGATCGTGGCGCGACAGCTCTACCGCCCGACCTACGAGCTGCTCGTCGAGCATCTGCGGGGCGAAGTGGCGCCGGCCCCGCGCTAGCTCTGGGCGCGTCGAGGAAGGAAGACGCGGGTGAGCTCCCGTGCAGAGTCGAGGTCTCTTTGGCTACGCTGGGGCACTGGCCATGGTCCCCCATGAAGAGGAGCAGACCCAGGAGCTGAGCGAGGCTCCCAGTGAGGCCCCCGAGGTGCGCGCCACGGTGGGCAGCGAGACCGTGGACCTCGGCCCGACGGGCGCCGAGCTCCCCGACCCCAGCCAACAAGGGAACGAGCCCCTCCCCGAGCGGGTGGGGCGCTTCGTCGTCCTCGACAAGCTGGGCGAGGGCGCCTTCGGCGTCGTCTACCTGGCGAAGGAGGGCAACCTCGGGCGCGAGGTGGCGATCAAGTTCGCGCCGGCCAGCTGCGACGCCGACTCGCTGGCGCGCTTCATGGCCGAGGCGCAGATCACGGCGCAGCTCGACCACCCCGGTGTGGTCCCGGTCTACTCGCTCGAGCTCGGCTCCGACGGGACCCTGGCCTACGCGATGAAGCCGATCCAGGGCGAGACCCTGCTGGAGCGGATCCAGCAGGGGCGAGCGATCGTGCGCGAGCAAGGGGTGGGCTCGCGGGACTGGCGGCGCCTCTGCAACGAGCACCTCGAGCGCTTCGCGCGCGCCTGCGAGGCGGTCCACTTCGCCCACAGCCGCGGGGTCCTGCACCGCGACCTCAAGCCCGAGAACGTGATGCTCGGGCCGCACCACGAGGTCTACGTCCTCGACTGGGGCCTGGCCAAAGTCCTCGATCGCGAGGAGCCGCCGGCGGGCGCCGTCGACCCGAGCGCCTCCCCGCGCGCGACGCAGGGCGGTCACATCAAGGGCACGCCCCTCTACATGTCACCCGAGCAAGCCCGCGGCGAGGTGAGCGACCTAGGGCCCGAGGCCGACGTCTACGCCCTGGGCATGATCCTGCACGAGCTGATCTACCTGACCCCGGCTCGCACGGGCGCCACGATGATCGAGACGATCCGCGCCGCCGAGCGCAACGTGCTGCTCGCGCCCCCGGCTGAGCTCGACACCTCCGCCGAGCTGCGCGCGGTCGTCGCCAAGGCGACGGCGAGCGAGCCCCAGCAGCGCTACCACAGCGCGGACGAGCTGGCGCGCGAGCTGCGGCGGGTGCTGCGCGACCAGGAGACGGTCGCCTACCCTGACCGCGGCTGGCGCCGCGTGCGGCGCTACATCGTGCGCCATCCGCGCCTGGTCGCGTTCCTGATCGCGGGAGGAATGGTCGCCACGGCTGCCATCGTGTCCGTGCTCCAGCTGCAGCAGCAGGAGGCCGTCGCCGAGGCGCAGGTCGAGGCCGAGATCACGCAGCGCGCGCTCAACGACCTGCAGTCGCTGACCAGCGATCGGGCGCGGGAGGTCGCGATCCGCTTCCTCTCCTACGGCCGCTTGACCGCCTCGCTGGCGGCGGCGACCGCCGAGATCGAGCGGGACGGGACCCCGGGCGAGCGCCCCTTCCCCGCCGGCGCCTTCGAGCTCGAGGCCGACGCCCCGCCTGGGAGCGTGCGCTCGGACCACTACGCGGGTCGCCTGGTGAACCCGCGCGCGACCGTCGGGCTCGCGCCGCCGGGGCCGGCTGGAGCGCGGGACCTGGCCCTGCTGGGGCGCCTCCAGCACCGCCTGCGGGCTTGCTTCGCCAGCCCGACCGCGCCCCTCGGTGAGGCCGCCGCGCTCGAGCACGCGATCGTGAACCACCTCACTCCCCTGGAGTGGGCCTACGTGGCCCTGGACCGCTCGGGCGCCCTGGTCCTGTTCCCCGCGTCGAGCGGGGACTGGGGGGCGGGCTACGACCCCCGCCAGCGCCCCTGGTATCGCGAGGCGGTCCAGGTCTATCGCCGCTCGGGCCGGACGCTCAACTGGTCCAACCCCTACCTGGACATCTTCGGGCAGGGCGTCGTGATCACCTGCACCCAGGTCGTGCAGGGAGACGAGGGCGAGGTCCTCGGGGTGGCGGCGCTCGACATCTCGGTCGGCGAGCTGAGCGCGAGCCTGCTCCGCTTCCCCGAGCTGGCGGGCTTCCGCCACGCGGCCCTGCTGGACCCGCGCGGGCGGGTGCTCCTCACCAGCGCCGGCGGTAAGCCGAGCAGCCCGCCGCCTCCCTATCGCTACGCCCAGACCGTGAACGCCGTCCGCACGGGGCGCTCGGGCCTGTTCTCGAGCGCCGACGAGGTCGTGTCCTGGTCGGTGCTCCCCCAGCTCGGCTGGGCGGTCGTGGTCCAAGCCGACCGCGAGCCGCTGATTCGCAGCTTCCGCTAGTAGAGCGCCGCGCTGCGCTCGACCATTCGCTCCAGCGCGAAGCGCTCCTCGACCCAGGCTCGTCCAGCGCGGCCCATGGCGCGCCGCGCGGCGGGATCCCGCGCGAGGCGGACCAGGTGCGCGCTCAAGGCGGCCAGGTCGCCGACCTCGGCGACGAGCGCGCTGCGCTCGGGGTCCACGGCCTCGACGGAGCCGCCGGCGTCGGTCAGCACCAGCGGGACCTCGAGGGCCTGGCTCTCGAGGGCGACGTTGGGCAGCCCCTCGCCGAGCGAGGTCAAGAGGGAGGCGTCCGCGAGGCCGAGCAGGCTCCAAGCGTCTTCGCGTCGGCCCAGGAAGCGCAGCCGCTCGCCCAGGCCGCGCTCGCGCGCGAGCGCGTGGACCTCGGCTGCCAAGGGCCCCTCGCCGAGGTGGATCGCGCGCAGGTGGGGGACCTCGGCGGCCACCCGCGCCAAGACCTCGACGAAGTCCCGGGGCCGCTTCTCGACGTCGAGGCGAAACACCCCCGCCACGAGGAACTCGCCCTCTGCGACGCCGAGCTCGGCGCGCCCGCGCGCGCGGGCCTCCTCGCTCAGGGGCGGACAGGCGGCGGCGTCGAAGCCGTTGTGGACCACGTTCCAGCGCTCGAGCTCGGTCCCGGTCCAGGCCGCGTAGTCGCGCGCGCCGGCCAGGGAGTTGTTGATCATCACCACCCGCTCGCTCTCGAGCAGGCCCCGATAGGTCGCGCGCAGCCAGGGGCGCATCAGGCGCGGGAAGTGGAGGGGGCTCACGTTGCGCGTGCTGAGCACGATCCGGCCCACGCCCGCCGCCAGCCCCGCCAGGCCGCCGATCACGTTGTTGTCGTCCAGCCAGCAGTGCAGCACGTCGGGCTGGTGCTCGAGCAAGCGCTGCGTGAGGGGGACGAGCTGGGGGGCCGTGGCGTGGGTCAAGAGCGCGCCCTCGACCTCCGCCGGGAGGCTCCCGCTCGGCCAGGGCGCGCGCAGCAGGCCGCGACGCGTGCGCTCGACCCGGGAGACCGCGACCCCCGCCTCGCGCAGGGCTGGAATGTAGTGTCCCGCGCTGCCCGTGAGCGAGCCGCCAGCCCACACCTCGACGCTGTGGCCGGCGGCCTGGTGGCTGGCCGCCAGGTAGCTGAGCTGGCGCTCGGCGCCGCCGGGGGACAGGGCGCCCACGTAGTGCACGACGCGCAGGGGCCCGCCAGGCTTCTGGGCGGCGCGGGCTCGCTCAGCGTGGCGGAACACGACCTCGGCCGCGCGCTCGGTCTCGGCCAGGTCGGGGACCTCCGCGGCCAGGCGCCAGCCGAGGGCGCCCTCCAGGAGGCGGGAGCCGGGCAGGCGAGCGATCCGGCGGCGGCTCCCGATCAGCCCGGCCAGGGCCAGGGCGGGCTTGGGATCGAGCTCCAGGTAGGACCCGGGCACGTCGACGACCAGCACGCGCTGGGCGCCGTAGCGAAGCGCGGCGGCCAGGCTACGCGCGCCGAGGCGCGCCAGGCTGCTGACCACGACGGTCGTGGGGCGCAGGGCGCGCGCGCTCTGCGAGCCGCGCAGGCGCAGCAGCTCGCGACCCGCGATCACCGGGGCGTCGACCACGCCGCGGCAGTCTCGCGGGCGGGCGCCGACGAAGAGGACCTCGTCCGCCTCGCTGAGGTCGAGGGGCAGGCTGGGGTCGGCGACGAGCACCAGCGCGCGCTGACCCCGGAGGGGCAGGGGCGCGAGCTCGGGACGCTGGGAGGGTGAGGCGGAGGTCAAGGCGGGGAGTCTATCCCGCGCCGCGCCCTGCGCGCTTCGGCTACGCAGCCAGCTGGCTGCGACGGCGCAGGGAGACCAGGCCCAGCACCAGGAGCAAGGCCGAGAGGGGACCCGCGGGGGAGTCCTGGCCGGCCGCCAACGAGCAGCCGCCACCGCCCCCGCCGCCCCCGCCGCCACCGCCGCTCGGGGCGCTGCCGCTGGGGCCCGCGGTGGAGGGGCTGGCCGTGCTGCCGGTCGGAGTGGGCGTCGGGCTGGCGCTGGAGCCGCCGGTGGTCGAGCCGCCGGCGCTCGAGCCGGTCGCGCCGCCGCTGGGCGCGCTGGGGCCGATCCCGTTGGGCCGCAGGAAGGTCAGCGTCTCGCGGGCCAGGGCCTGGCGCTGGGCGGCGTCGCTGAGCGACTCCAGCGGGAAGGAGAACACCGCGCTCTGGCCAGGGCGGCCGACGCCGGCCAGCGGCGCCGCGCCGGTCTCGTAGGCCAGCAGGGCCTGGCTGCCGTTGATCGTCAGCAGGGCGTCGGGGCTGGCGGGGTCGTAGCCGGCGCTGCCGTCGTGGAGGCGGAGCGTGCCGAGGTTGGCGAAGGGGCCGCCCGGGGCGGAGCGCACGCTGCGCGAGCCCGCGTCGTCGCTCCCGTAGCCGACGCCGAGCACCTCGTTCAGGAAGCGCTGGCCGCCGCCGCGCGCCTCGAGGTCCCAGCCCAGCTCGGTCCCGCTGGCGAGCAGCGCGCCGCCGCTCTTGAGGTAGCTCTCGACCAGCCCCTGCTCGGTCGGGTCGAAGGTGCGGTCGACCGAGCTCTCGCGGCCGAGCAGCCAGTCGACCAGGTCGTAGCCGCCGAGCTGGACGCTCCCGGCCGCGACCTCGGCGTTGCTGGCGTAGTCGATCGCGGCCCCAGGCGAGGCGCTGCCGAGGGCGTCGAGGTGCTCGACCGAGTAGTCGTAGGTGTAGCGGCCGGCCACGTTGTCCTCGACGTGGCGGAAGTCGCGCTGGAAGCCGTCCACGATCAGGACCTTGGCGCTGGGGTCGCCGACCTGAGCCGCGCCGACGCGGCTCGGCAGGCTCTCGCCGCCGTCGTTCAGCGCCGCCACGCGGACGTAGACGCGCTCGCCGGCGCTGAGTCCGCTCAGGGTCAGCTGGGTCGAGTTGACGACCTGGCCGTCGTCGAAGCCGCGCCCGTCGGTCGAGCGGTAGACCTTGAAGCGCTGCGGGGCGGCGCTGGGCTCGGCCGGGTCGAGGGCGGCGTTCCAGCGCACGGCAACCTGGCCGCCGCCGAGGTTCTCGAGGCGCAGCCCCGTGGGGGGCAGGGGCACGATCGTGGCGTTGGGGTCGAAGTAGCGCACGACGCCCTTGTAGATCGCCCGGGCCGCCACGGCGCGGAAGCGGGCGCTGCGCAGCAGCGCGGCGTCGTCGGCGTTGTCGTGGAAGCCGAGCTCGATCAGGGCGCTCGGCATGTTGCGGCTCTCGCGCAGCTCGCCGAAGTTCATCCGGCTGGCGCGGCGGTCAGGCCAGGTCGGCTCGAACTCGGCGCGGACCGCGCTCAGGACCTCGCGCTGGAGCAGGTCGCGCAGGCGGTCGCTCTCGGCGGTCAAAGGCGAGGGCGAGGTGGGGTAGGTCGCCGCGCCGGCGCTGCCCCAGGCCGGCGTGCGGCCGTTGCTGTAGCTGAAGGTCGAGAGGCCGCGCGCCGTGCCGCTCCCGCCCGAGGCGTTGGTGTGCAGGGCCACGTAGAGGAAGTCGTCGCGCCAGCGGGTGGTGTCGCCGCCCGCCAGCCAGGTCCCGTAGCGGGGGCGAACGGTCACGTCGCCCGAGCTCGAGCTGAAGCCCTTGTGGGCCAGGAAGGCCTTGGCGCTCTCGCGCCAGCGCAGCGCGCCGCTCGCGCCCACGCCGCCGCCGAAGCGGACCGCGTCGGCGATCACGACCTTGCTCGGGTCGCTGCCCTCGTTGCTCAGCACGACCTTGCCGGCGGTGCCCGCGTCGAAGTGGAACAGGCCGAGGAAGCTCCAGTGGCCGCCGGGCTGCTGCTGGTTCAGGCGGACCTGCGAGACCCCGCCCGAGTGGTGGATCGTGTAGACCGCCTCGGTCGTGCGGTTGCCGCCCACCGTGTACCAGACGTAGACCGGGTAGCGACCGGCCGCGGGGAGGTCGGGGGTCCAGGTCGCCTGCGCGCCGCCGGCCGCCGCCTGAAAGGCGTAGCGGTAGCCCGCGCCGCGGAAGGGGCGGGTCGAGGTGCCGCTGGACCAGCTGCCGCTGACCTGGAAGCCCGGGTCGCCGTCGTCGACGACCACCTCGTGGGGGGTGAACCAGCGCTCGCGCACCGACTCCACCCGGGCCCCGGCGTTGCTCAGGTAGTACTGCAGGTAGAGGCTAAAGATCTCGTTGGTGTGGATGTCCTCGCGGACCTCGTGGGTGATCCCGCGCTGATAACGCCAGCGCGAGCCGTCCAACATGAACCCATGGCCCGGGCTGAACACGATCGTCTTGCCGCTCAGCGCGCCCTGCTCGTTGGGGACCGCGTGCACGTCCGCCGCGGCCGGCGCGCTCAGCGCGGCCAGCGCGCACATGCTGCCCAGGCAGAGGGAGAGCCCAGTCGCGGCGCTGCGCGCCGCGAACCCTTCGCTTCGATCGCTCATATCGGTGATAGCCCCTGGGGGCGTCCTCAGCGGCGCTCAGGCGCCGCGACGAGGCCTGCCGCCCCTCCTTCGCTTCAGGAGTGGTTAGCCAGGGGCGGCCAGATTTCGTGCAGGAGCCGCGGCGATTTTTCGTCCGCCAGCGGTCGGGGCTCGCTAAGTCGTTGCTGAGCGGTGGCTTCTAGCTCTTCTTCTTGGCGAAGAACAGCTTGTGGACGAGGAGCGAGAGGAACACGATCGCGAACACGCGCCCGGTCCACACGCCCGCCTGATAGGCGCCGTTCTGAGAGGCCTGCGCGAGCAAGGCTAGCCCGGAGGGGAGCACGCTCAGCGCGCCCGCTGGAGGGCCTCGGTCGCGCCCTCCTGCTGGCTGAGGTCGATCTCCTCGCGGCCCTCGGACTTGGCGGCGTCGAGGCGCGCCTGCTCCGCGCTGGTGGCCTTGCGCTTCTCGTTCGCGTCGTCGGCGCTGCCGCCCTGGGCGTCCATGTCGTAGTGCTGACCCAGGGCCGTCTGGGCGTATTGCTCGGCGTCGAGGTAGAGGGTCCGGGTCTGGTCCTCGCCCCCGGCGATCTTGATCACGAAGTCCTCGTCGTCATGGACCCACATCGGGGTCATCACGATCGTGGTGTTGGTCGTGGTCGTCTTGCCGTCGCTGACCACCGTGGTGTGAGGCACCGCGACATAGGTCAAGTAGGTCCGCTCTGGCTCGTGTCTGCGGGCGATGATCTCGCCCTTGCGGATCGGCTGCTTGCGGGTCGCCCAGTAGGCGCCGATCGCGGTCACGCCCGCCGCGGCGATCGCGACCGGGACCCAGGCCGGCGCCGTGACGGCCGCGACCGCGGCGGCGGTGCCCGTGACCAGCACGCCCACGATCGTGAGCGCGATCTCGTTGCTGGTGGGGTCGAGGCGCTGCCACCAGGACTTGGCCTCGGCCTGGCGACCCAGGGGCAGCACGATCAGCGCCGCGGCCAGGACCAGGCAGAGCAGGCGCCCGCCGCCGAGCGCCTTGGCCAGGGTCACGAAGAGCAGCGAGAGCAGGGCCGCGAAGCCGAAGGCCGCGGCGGCGGCGACCTCGCCGGGCCGTGCGGAAGGCGCCCAGCCGACGCGCTTCTCCTGGCTGGCCTTGGGGAGCGCGGGGGCGCCCTGGGCGGGGGGCGCCAGGTTGAGCTCGAAGCGCTCGCGGCCGCGGTGCTCGAAGTCGAGGTCTTCGCGGGCGCGGAGCGAGACCAGCCCGCGGTCGCGGGGGTCGAAGTGGAGGTCGGCGCGGACCTTGCCCGTGAAGCGCTCGCCGCTCGCGAGGCGGCCGCGGACCTTGGCCAGGACCCGGCGGGCCAGAAGTGGGTGGGCCGGCCCGGCCTTGCTGGCCAGGGGCTCGCTCTGCTGCTTGACCTCCAGCCAGCCGCCGCCGGGGAGGGTCACGCGGCGCTCGCCGGCCTGCTCGAGAATCGCGGCCAGCTCGGGCAGGACCTGGCCCTCGTTGCTCGCCGTCAGCGAACCGTGGCCGTCCTGCTGCAGGTCCCAGGGCTCGCGGCCGGGGCTGCTGACGCGCAGGCCCATGGCGTGGGGGGTCAGGCTCAGCTCCTGGCGGTGCTTCCCACGGGGCCCCTCGATCGTGAGCACGTAGTCGCGCGGCGTGGCCTCGCTGAGCGAGTCGTTGAGGCTGGCGGCGGCGCTGGGGAGCTCGGCGCTCTCCTCGGAGGGAGCCTCCTCGTGAGAGGCGCTCTGCTCCGAGGCGGGAGCCTCGTCCGCCACCTGCGAGCGCTCGGGCGGGGTGAGCGCGCTGACCTCGTCGCCGGCGCTCTCCTGCGCCGTCGCGCTCCCTGGAGCTGGGAGCTGAGCGACCTGGGGGCTCTGCTGGCCGAGGGGTTGGCCGAGGGAGAATGCGAGGAGGATCAGGAGGACCAGGCCGAGGCCGGCTCCTGCGAGGGCGTAGCTGCGCATACCCGAGCTTAGCGAACCGCTCCGCCAACGCGAAACGAAACCTGCGCTCGCTGACGCCCGCCCTGGCGTCCGGCCGAGCCCCGGTAAGATCCGCCCTAGTGTTCTGCCTCCTCTTCCTCTGCTTCGCCGTGCTGCCGATCGTCGAGCTGGCGCTCCTGATCAAGATCGGGCGCGCGATCGACTGGCCGGCCACCGTGGGCCTCGTGCTCGCGACGGGCGCGATCGGCGCTGCCCTGGCGCGCTGGCAGGGCCTGCTGGTGCTGCGCAAGATCCAGGAGGAGATGGCGCAGGGTCAGCTGCCCGGGCGCTCGCTCTTCGACGGAGCGCTGATCCTCCTCGCCGGCGCGGTCTTGATGACCCCCGGCGTGATCACCGACGCGATGGGCTTCCTGCTCCTGCTGCCCTTCGTCCGCTCGCTCCTGGCCAAGGGCCTGCGTCGCTACGCCCAGGGTCGCGTCCAGGTCCACATGAGCGGCGGCTTCCCGCCAGGCGGCTTCCCGCCCCCCGGCGCCGGCGGGTTCCCCAGCCCAGGCGCCTTCCCCGGCGGCGGGCCCTTTCAGCGTCCGCAGGACGACGTGATCGACGTCGAGGCTCGCTCGCGGCCCGCGCCGCCGCCGCCAGGCCTGCCCAACGAGGGCCCGGAGCAGGCCGAATAGTGCCAGCCCTCGACTCGAGCTGGCGGGAGTGGATCGCGACCAACCTCGAGCGGGGCTGCACCCGCCAGGGCATGTTCGACATCCTGACGGCGCACGGCTTCGCGCCGGGGCTGGTCAGCGAAGCGATCGAGCACCAGCCCGCGCCGCCGCCCGCGACCTTCATTCCGCACGGGGTGCGCCAGCCCACGGAGGGGGTCGAGCTCTACTCGCTCGAGCGCTTCCTGAGCGACGGCGAGTGCCTGCGCCTGATCCAGCTCGTGCGCCCGCAGCTGCGCCCCTCGACGACGACGAACGAGGCCGGCCCCTACGCGGACTACCGGACCAGCAAGACCTGCGACCTGGGGCTCCTCGACGACCCCCTCGCGCGCGAGGTCGACCAGCGGATCTGCAAGACCCTCGGGATCGCGGCCAGCTACGGCGAGACGATCCAGGCCCAGTGGTACGACGTGGGGGAGGAGTTCAAGCCGCACACCGACACCTTCGAGCCCAGCCACGCGGGCTTCGAGCAGAACGTCGGCGGGCGCGGCCAGCGGACCTGGACCTTCATGGTGTTCCTCAACGACGTGAGCGAGGGCGGCGAGACCCACTTCACGCGCGCCGGCGTGCGCTTCCGGCCCCGCCGCGGCCAGGCCCTGATCTGGAACAACCTCCGCCCGGACGGGACGCCCAACCCGCTGACGACCCACTGGGGCCGCCCGGTCGGGGCCGGGTTCAAGGTGATCCTGACCAAGTGGTTCCGCACCCAGGGCGAAGGGACGCGCCACCCGCGCGAGCCGAACGAGCGGCTCCCGCCGCTGACTCAGCGCGGCTTCCTGCGCCTGCCGACCCCGCCCGCGCTCCAGGCGGCGCTCCAAGCCGACCTCGCAGCGGGCGAGCCGCAGCCCGAGGAGGTGCCGGGCTTCATCGGCGGGCCTGACGCTCGCCCCAGCGTGCTCTTTCCCCTCTCGGACGCCCGCAAGGCCCAGGTCCACCAGACGCTCCAGGAGCTGGCCGAGGCCTGGGTCGGGCGCTACCTCGAGCCGACCTACGTCTACGGGATCCGGCGCTACCACCGCGGCACCAGCCTGACCTGCCACCGGGACCGGCTCGCGACCCACGTCGTGAGCGCGATCCTCAACGTGGACCAGGAGGTCGACGAGCCCTGGCCGCTCGAGATCGACGACCACCTCTACCGCCGGCACCGCCTCCTGCTCGCCCCCGGCCAGCTCCTGCTCTACGAGGGCGGGCGCCTGCTCCACGGGCGACCGAGGCCGCTCGTGGGCGAGCGCTTCGACAACGTGTTCGTCCACTACCGCCTGCGCGACGAAGGCTGAGCCCACCGAGGCTAGAACCGAGCACATAAGCGCCTATGCTGCGCTCCCTTGCCCTGGAGTGCGCCGTGTATCCGCTCATGATCGCCGCTTCGCTCGGCCTGACGATCCTGCTGAGCTGCCTGCTGATCCCGCAGGAGGCCTACTACATCTCGGGTCCCGTGCTGGGCTCGATCGCCTTCGTGCTGACCTTCGTGATCCTGTCGCGCAAGATCGGCGAGAAGGTGCGCCCGATCCTGCTCCAGGCCCAGCGCCAGGTGCAGGCCGGCAACGTCGCCCAGGCGATCGCCTCCTTCGAGGAGGCGCGGGCCTACAACAAGTGGCAGCTGATGCTGGACTCCCAGATCAACACCCAGATCGGGACGCTCTACTTCGCCGCGGGAGAGGAGCAGAAGGCCGAGGAGTTCCTCCGCAAGGGGGTCTCGCGCAACATGGAGGGCCCGCTGGTGCTGGGCACCGTCCTCTACCGGCAAGGCAAGGTCGACGAAGCCCGCCAGGTGCTCGCGGACGGGATCAAGCGCGACAAGAAGGCCCGCCTGCTCCACAACCTGCTCGCCTGGATCCTCGACAAGGAGGGCCAGCGGGCCGAGGCGATCAAGGTCCTCGAGGCCAGCCTCAAGCCGCTCAAGGACGACGAGGACACCGTCGCCAACCTCGAGCGCTTGCGCGAAGACAAGCGCATGAACATGAAGCCCTTCGGGCAGTACTGGTACATGCTCAAGTTCGAGACGCCCGCGGGCGCGCAGGTCGGCCAGTTCCGCAAGGGCTTCCGCCAGCCGCCCAAGAACAAGGGCAAGCGTCCGCAGGGCAAGAAGGGCAAGAAGCGCAAGTAGCGCCCAGTCGCATGTCCTCACGCGCTCGCACGGGGTTGGTGGTCGGCGCGCTCCTCGCGGGCGTCCTCTACCTCGCTGGCCTGGCGAGCGACCACTTCTGGCTGCGTCTCTGCGCCAAGCCCTGGCCGATCCTGGCGCTGATCGCGACCCTCTCCGCTGCCAGCGGGCCGCGCCAGGAGCGCGCGCCCTATCCGCGCTGGATCGTGCGCGGGCTCTGGCTCTGCCTCCTGGGCGACCTGCTGCTCGAAGAGCGCGACAAGCTCTTCCTCCCGGGGGTGCTGGCCTTCCTCGCGGGCCACGTCTGCTACCTGGTGGCCTACACCAGCGCCGACCGGCGGCTCCGCCCGCTCTTGGCCCTGCCCTTCGGGCTGTGGGGCGCCGGGCTCTTTCTGCACCTGCGGCCGGGGCTGGGGCACATGACGATCCCCCTGGCCGTCTACACCTGCGTGCTCTGCGCCATGATGTGGCGAGCCGCGGCGCTGCACGGGGGGGAGGCGCTCGGCAAGCGCGCCGCGCTCCTGGCGGCGGGCGGCGCGCTCCTGTTCGGGATCAGCGACAGCTTGATCGCGCTCAACCGCTGGGGCGGCGGGATCCCGCACGCGCG
This sequence comes from uncultured bacterium, assembly GCA_937911525.1. GTDB lineage: Bacteria > Planctomycetota > J058 > J058 > J058 > NORP233. Next base: position 3,846 of record CALDQK010000259.1, on the reverse strand, counting down.
CTACGCGATCATCACGCTCTACTGGGTCGGGCAGGCCGGGATCACGGGCTCAGCCCTGGGGAAAGCGGAAACCGGCTCTGGGGGAGCTCGGAGAACGACCTAGAAGCTGATCCTGATCGTGGCCATGAAGCGCTCGTTGCCCTTGAAGTCGTTCTGGTAGCTGGCGCCGAAGTTCGCGTTGTCGTTGATCTGCCACTGGGCGCCGATGTTGAGCGACTGGCTGCGCGCCTGGTTCAGGCCCAGGTTGTTGTTGTAGGTCGCGTTGAGCGTGAAGTCGTCGCTGATCTGGAGCCGCGCGTAGGGGTTGAGGTTCGCGGTCCGCTCGTCGCTGAAGGGATCGACCACCTTGACCTTGGCGCCGAGGTCGATCCGGATCTCCTGCGAGGTGATCTTGATCCCCGCCTTGAGCTCCAGGTCCTTGACGAAGTGCTTGGCGGGGTCGAGCACGAGGCCGGGGTTGAACGAGAAGTAGCCCCGCACCCGGGTCTGAATGTTGCGGCGCGCGTCCGCGGCGATGGTCCGGTCGAGCTCAGCGCTCTGCTGGCCCAGGGCGCCGGCGTAGTTGGCGGCCGACTCGGCCTGCTCGGGGGTGATCGCGCTGGCCGAGGTCAGCGTCTGCTTGGTGCGCGTGATCTCGGCCGTGAAGGTCAGCTTGCGCTGCAGGTAGACCGCGACGTCGGTGACCACGCTCTGGGCGACGAAGAAGGCGTCCTCGATCGCGTCCTGCTCGAGCAGCCAGCGCGAGAGCTCGTTGGTCATCGTCTGCTTGACGTTGCCCGGGACCTGCTGGTACTGCTGGCCCTCGAAGGCGGCGTCGACGAGCTTCTTCATCGCCGAGCGGACCTGGCCGCGCAGGGCGTCACGGGTCTGGCTGGGCGCTCCCGCCAGGGCGTCGGTCAGGGCGTCGTTGTATTTGCCGCGCAGGCCCTCCTGCTCGAGGGCGCGCCGGCTCTCGTAGGCGTCGTTGGCGCGCTCCTGCTGGAAGTCGATCCGGGTGCGGAGGTCCTTCTCGAGCGCCGTGCAGTATTGGCGCGCGTGGGGCGCGTCCTGGCAGAAGCGGTCCATGGCGCGCTTGAGCTCGTTGACCTTGGGCTCGAAGCCCTGGCTGACGCTGCCCGGGTTCTGGGCGGCGATCAGCTTGCGGTGGAGCTCGAGCTGATGGTCCCGCGCGATGATCTCGGCGGTGCGGGCGAACTCCTGCAGCCGTTGGACACCGTTCTCCATGGCGATAGCTCCCTCGGCTGGAATGATAGAGCCTAGGGGCGACCACCGGAGGGCGAGCCGCGCGACCTAAGTTCCTTCGGCACCGTCAACGGCGACCGCGAAACCCCACCCTCTTGGCGTCGAGCCGCTCGACGAGCGCTGCGAGCGCCGGAGAGCTCTGCCCCTGGCCCAGCTGGCGGCGAGCCTGAGCGAGGACCGCCTCGGCTTCCTCGAGGGGCTTCAGCTGCGGAGAGGAGAGGGTGCGGAGGGCCTCGGGCTGCTCCCCAGCCTTGTCCTGGAGCCAAGCCAGACGGACCAGCCAGCTGGCGGACTCGGGGTCGCTGGCAGGCGAGTCGGCCAGCTCGTCGCGGAAGCGGCGCAGCGTGTCGCGCAGCTCTCGCTCGTAGAGGTGGCCGCGCGGCCAGAGCAGGGTCGCGGCGCGCAAGATGCGGGCCGGGTTCGTGTTCGGGATGGAGCAGCGGCGCAGGAAGCCGAGCGCGTCGACGGCGCCTTCGTCGTGCATGCCGAGCGCGTAGTAGGCCTCCGCCCGACCGAGGTAGGCGCCGAGGGGGAGCTGGCCAGAGCCTCGCTCGAGCAGCTCACGGTAGGCGGCGAGGGCGGCGGGGTAGTCCTTCAAGGCGGCGTGGCAGCGGGCGAGCTCGAGCTGCAGCTCGATCCCGAGGTCGCTCCCTGCGGCGAGTCGCTCGCGCACGAGGGGGACGGCCTCCGCGGCGCGGCCGAGCGCGCGCAGGCAGGACGCTCGCTCGAGGATCAGCCGGCTCCGCTCCTGGGACGTCAGCTCGCAGCCCAGGGCGCGCTCGACCACGGTCAGGGTCCGCTTGGCGCGGCCCCGGCCCATCGTGGGCACCGCTGTCAGGAGCTGGATCAGGGCCAGCTGGACTTGCTTGGCGCGCGGCAGGGTGCGCGAGAGGCGCTCCACGAGGGGAGAGTCGACCTTGGCGCTGACCGCCAGCGCGGTGGCGTAACGCGTGACCAGCTCGGGGTCCGGGGTGACGTCGGCCTGGCAGGCGTGGAGCGCGTCGAAGAGGAGGGCCAGCCGCTCGCGGATCCGCCTCAGCTCCTCGGCCTTGGCGAGGGGGCTGACGCTCGTGCGCAGGTCGTGGAGCATCGTCTCGTCGAGGTGCTTCGCCAGCGCACCCGCGACCACGCGCCGCCAGGCCAGCGAACGCGGGTCGCGCGGCGGAGCGGGCAGCGCAGCCAGGGCGCGCTCGAGGGCCTCGCTCTGGCCGCGCGCGGCGGCGGGCAGCTCGGCCAGCGCGCAGGCCTCCGCCGCCAGGCGACGCGCCTCCGGGGGCGCGCTGGCGAGCTCGCTCAGCAGGTCGCGGGCGCGCCCGCGCTCGCCCAGGAAGGCGTGCAGGCGGAGGCTGAGCAGCTGCCACGCAGGGCGCGGGGGCAGGCGTCGCAAGAGGATCAGGCCTCGCCGGGCGCTGAGGGCGCTGGGGCTGCCCCCTTCGAGCTCGCCCGCGATCTGCCAGGCGCCGAGCTCGGGCTGGGGGAGCTCGGCTTCGCGCAGGGCGCGCAGCTGAGCCTCGTCGAGGAGCTGACCCGCCTCCCAGGCCGCCACGGCCTGCACGAGCGGGGTCCGCTCGGGGAGCGGGCTCGCGGGCGGCTGGCCGCTCGCCAGCCGGCAGAGGTCGAGCAGCTCGCGGCCCGCTGCGGCCTCGGCGCCCCGGGCCTCGAGCTGCGCGAGCGCCTCTTCGAGCTCGGGGCGGAGGCGGGCCAGGGATTCGCTGCGGAGCCGGAGCGCCTCGACGGCGCCTCGAGGGCGCTCCGCTTGGATCGCGTCGCGGCGGCGGTCGAGGGCGAACGCGGCGGCCCCGGCCAGGAGGAGGAGCGCGCAGCCGCCCACGAGCGCCAGCGCGGTCGCTCGGGACGACCTCTGCGGCGGCTCGCGCAAGGCCTGCAGCAGCTCACCCGCGTCGGCGAAGCGGTCCGCCGGCTTGCGCGCGAGGGCGCGCAGGCAGAGCGCGTCGAGCCAGGCGGGGACCTCGGGCGCGTAGTCGCTGGGCGGGTCGATCTGGCCGCGTCCGATCTGGGCCACGAGCTCGACCATGGTGGTCGCGAAGAAGTGGGGGCGGCCGCAGAGCAAGCGATAGAGGATCGCGCCGAGGGCGTAGACGTCGACGCCAGGGGCCCGCGAGGCGGGGTTCCCGCCGCCCTCGAGCTGCTCGAGCGGCATGTGGGTCGGCGTCCCGACCATCACGCCGGTCTGGGTCAAGCGGTCGAGGTCGCCCGCGGTGGCGAGTCCGAAGTCCGCGATCCGGGGGCGGCCCGCGGCGTCGACCAGCACGTTCTGCGGCTTGAGGTCGCGGTGCACCACGCCGTGGGCGTGGGCGTGAGCCGTCGCCTCGACCAGGGCCGTGAAGAGCTCGAGGCGCGCGGAGAGCGAGAGCCCCTTGCTGGCGAGGTCCAGGGTGCGCGCGTCCTCGATCAGCTCCTGCGCCAGCCAGGGCGCGCCGTGGTGCTCCCCGAGCGCGTAGACGCGCACGATCCCGACGTGGGACAGGCGGGCGGCCAGCTCGGCCTCGCGCTGGAAGCGGGTCTGCTGCTCGCCGGGCTTGCGGTGGCGCAGGACCTTGAGCGCGACGAGCTGGCCGCTCTCCTCGTGGCGGGCGCGGTAGA